>PBDC01000071.1 GCA_002717185.1 Rhodospirillaceae bacterium | reverse complement strand
GCACGGGGACTCGAACCCCGGACCCGCTGATTAAGAGTCAGCTGCTCTGCCAACTGAGCTATGCGCCCACAGCCGCTATACCAAAGCGGCTGTGGTTTGTCGATAGGGTGTCTCAGCTTTGCCCGAACAGGTCCCAGTAACACCAAAGTAGACCGTCCCATACATGGAGGACATGATAGTTAACCCGCAAGATTTTGGCCGACAGGACGAAGGCGTGATATTTTGCACAAGGAGCCGCTAGTTCTGTTAGGCACCAGAACAACAAAACAACCAACTACCTCAAACGTGGGCAGATGCCCACCCTGCGACATTAGATAGACCCTAGCAATTCCATGTTCCCTTAGGATTCGGTCTCTGAATTTCGCGTTTTCGTATGTCGTGGAACACCTTTCTGCTACCCACTTCAGATCAATTCCAGAATTCTTCCACAGAATCCACTCCACCAACGTACCGGCTGGCATCGGACTATCCTTCGGAGCATCTCCCTGCGCCAAGAGATGTCTTGCTCTGAATGGTGATGGTCCGGTTCAGGCACTCTTTGACTTTGAACGCTGGTTTGAGGACGTATGACTACGCTACTTATGAAGAATCCAATAAAATGTTCGATGACATTATCGGACAGGGAAATTTAAAGGCCGCTAGCGCACTAAACCCCGACCCCGGCGCTCCAGGAAGGCCATGTCCCACCACTCCCCCGCCATAAAGCATATTGCCAAGAACTCAGCACGCGCCCAGCAAAGACCCTTGAGTGCGCGAGACACGCCGTCTTGGCCATGCCATCAACCAGCAGCCCCTTAACGTCCTTCGCCGTGACGACCAACGCGTACATCCCGATGCACGGACACGCAGATAAGGAAACCGAAGCCGGCCAGCACTGTGATCATCGCTGTACCACCGAAGGATATAAGGGGCAAAGGCAGACCGACAACTGGTATCAAAGCCATAACCATAGCGATATTGATAAACGCATATAAGAAAAACATCACGCTGAAACCCATGGCGAGTAGGCGGCCGAAATGGTTCTGACAACGAAGCGCGATAGACAGACCATACAGCAGTAGAAGCGAGTAAAGGCCAAGCAGACCGAGCCCGCCAACCAACCCGAACTCCTCCGCCAGCATAGTGAAGATGAAGTCGGTCTGCCGTTCCGGCAGGAATTCGAGATGACTCTGCGTACCCTGCATGAATCCACGCCCAAACATTCCACCCGACCCTAGTGCAATCTTCGATTGCATGATGTGGTAACCCTCTTTAAGTGGGTCCACATCAATCGACAGGAAGGTGAGGATACGGTCTTTCTGATAGTCCAGCATAAACGGCCACGCGATCGGCAACGCCACAATTGTCGCGGTCAGAGCCACGATGAACTTCCAGATCCGCACACCAGCGAGAAAGAACATCGCCCCGCCGCAGATTACCAGGAACAACGCCGTGCCGAGATCCGGCTGCCGTTGGACCAGTAGCACTGGCACCGCAATTAGCAGCGAAGGCACAATTAGATATCGCGGCCGCGCGATATCCTGGATGTTTAGCCGATGAAAATAGCGTGCCAACACCATGACGAGGGTGATCTTCATGAACTCGGACGGCTGCACCTGAAATTGACCGAGTTTGATCCACCGCTGCGCATTGTTTATCTCAGTGCCGAAAAACTCTACATAGACTAAGAGGCTCAAGGTGAACACATAGAACACATAGGCGTAGCGCATCCAGATGCGGATATCGATCACTGCGATCGTAAGCATTACGACTAGACCGACGAAGAACATCACCATCTGCTTCGACGCCCACGGCGAAATATTGCCGTTCGCTGCCGAATACAGAATCGCGAAACCGATCGACGCAACAAGGGTAACCAACAGAACCAATGCCCAGTTCACTCGCCAGAACTTCTGGACCAATCGGATATCTGACGGGGTGCGTGTCCGCATCATGTCTACGGCATTATCCTTGTCGGGCCGACGGCAACATCCTTAACGCCCCTACGCGCCCGGATTTATGCCGTTGCGCATGTTCCAAAAGATCGCGAGCAATGGGTGCGGCAATTTTCGAACCACCACCACCATGTTCAACCACCACCGAAACAACATATTGCGGTGCCTGAACCGGCGCATAACCAACAAACAACGCATGGTCGCGTTCGCGCCAGAGTTTCTCCTCGTTCTTGCGAACTCCCTCTTCCCGCTCGGCCATACTGATACGTCGCACCTGCGACGTCCCAGTCTTGCCACCCATCGCCATAGACGGATCTTTCAACTGAGATCGCCGTGCCGTCCCGCGTACATGGTTCACCACTTGGTCCATTGCCTGCATGACGATACGGCGCGACACTTCCGAAATTCCAATTGAAGGAAACTCAGGCTCCAGCCCCGGCGCAACAAAATTGTCTTCGATTTGGTCACGGGTCAGCCTAGGCGTTACTGCAAAGCCACCATTGACCAGCCGAGACGTCATCACCGCAAGCTGCAACGGTGTCGACAGGACGTAACCTTGGCCGATGGCCGCAATCGCCGTCTCACCCTTCTGCCAGCTACTACCAATCGCGGCACGCTTCCATCCCCGGGTTGGGATCAACCCTGCCTTTTCGCCGGCAACGTCGAAGTCATAGGTTGTGCCAAGTCCGAGGCGCCGGGCCATGGCTGCTACCTTGTCGATGCCAATTTTGAGAGCCACATCGTAGAACCAAATGTCGCACGATTCACGTAATGCGTGGACTAGTCCGACGCGGCCATGACCATGTTTCTGCCAGCAATGGAATCGGCTATCCCCCAACGTCATGTATCCGCGGCAATAAGTGTTGTGCTCAATGGAAATACCCGCCTCCAGCGCGGCTAGTGCGACGATGAGCTTGAAGGTCGAGCCCGGGGCATATAACCCCGCGATTGCCTTGTTGATCAGTGGTGCGTGCTGATCTTGCAAAAGGCTGTGCCACTCGCTTTTGCTCAGCCCCTCGCTGAAAGAATTCGGGTTATATCCCGGCAAAGAGACCATCGCCAGCACATCGCCACGGTGAGGATCCAGCACCACTGCGGAAGCGCTTCGTTCCTTGGCCAGCCGCTCAGCGGCCGCGACCTGCAGTCCAGTATCGAGAGTGAGTGATATTTCACGACCTACTTCACTTTCCTCGCGATGCAATTCACGAATCTCCCGACCGAGTGCGTTGACCTCGACTCGGCTATTGCCAGCTCTGCCCCGCAATGTGCTGTCAAATCGTTTCTCGATCCAACTCTTTCCTATACGAAAACCGGGCAGTTCGAGTAGAGGATCCTGGCCGGTGAGATCCTTCTCCGAAACTGCTGACACATAGCCAACCACATGTGCCATCGCGGGGCCAAATGGGTAGTAGCGGGACAACCCGACTTCGATATGGACACCGGGCAAGTTGGGCGCGTTGACCTCCAACTTGCTGACCTCATTCCAACTCAAATTTTCCGCCACGGTGACCGGGACGAATGCGCGCCGTCGTTCGGCATCCCGTAGGACACGCGATGCATCCACGGACCCGCTCTCCAACAATTTTTCCAACCGCGCCAGGGTAACTGAGAGTTCCTTCGCTTGTTCGCGAATTACGACAACCCGATAGTTTTGCATATTGATGGCGATCGGTTTACCGGACCGGTCAAGGATGAACCCACGCGGTGGTGCCAAGAGACGCAGATTGATACGATTATCCTCAGCCAGGGTTCGATAATGATCGGCTTGAAGAACTTGCAAATAATACATGCGGGCGCCGAGCCCTGCGAACAAAGCCATCTGGCCACCCAACAGGATGGCCGCACGGCGGCCGAACAGTTTTTCTCTTGTCTTTTCGGTCTTCATCTATTGGACCACAGGCAGAGTACGCTGCATGCGCGCAAACAGCCAAGCGACTGCGGGATAGAGTGCAATTGTCAACAAATACTTGAAGAATATCGACCGAAGCGACACGAGCTGCTCGAGAAATACCGATATCAACGCCCATTCCAGGGTTAACGCGCCCCCAGTGACGACCATGAAGCCCCACCATACAACGAAGAAAGATTTGCCATAGAAAAAACGCCGCTGCGAAACGCATATTCCGTAGACTGCAAGAAAAGTCAGCGTGTGGATGCCCAGCGGACCACCGGAAAGTATGTCCTGCAGAAATCCGATTACGAAGATCGCTGGTGCAGGCAGCAGGTCAGCGCGATGAAGTCCCCAATAGTAAACCGCCATCAAGGCCAAAACCGGCACAACAAAACTAACTTCTGGCATATGCAGGGGCAAAACGCTAACGACCACGAGCCAAAGGCTGACCAGTATCGGGATCATAATCCTCGCAACGAAGTCGAGCCGTTCCCAGACCTTACCTTTCATTGCGTCGCCCGGCTCCTATAACGTTATTTACAGAAACGGCCAGTTCTAACCGAATCCAGAATACGAAGCATTCCGGATTCGTACGTGCTAATTTTCCTAGTCCGCGGTTCGGCGCCGTTCACTATCCAAAACCCCAGCAAGCCCATAATTAATAATGCGGACATATTCCAGCGCGTAAGCCGAAACGAAGGTCTCGACCTGAACCTCATTACCGTCAATTGACGATACCGAGCCGACCGGGATTCCAAAGGGGAACACGCCGCCATGGCCCGATGTAGCAATCCGATCCCCTTTCGCGACCCGCGCATTTCCAGCCAGATAAATCAGTTTGGGGCGCAGAGAGTTATCGCCTGCGAGCACGGCGCGTTCCCGATTTGGGCCAACGGCGACGGGAATACGGCTGTTCAAATCGTCAATCAGCAATACGCGAGAGACGCGCTCACCGGAATCCACGACCCGTCCGATCAGTCCTTCGCCGACGACGACAGGAAAGCCGGCACGGACACCATCACGCTCGCCTGCATTAACCAAAATGCTGCGCACGAAAGTGCCACCGGAATCGGCAATTACCCGGGCGGAGATAAACGTTGAAGGGTTATCCGGTACGAAGCGCAGTAATGATCGGAGCCGCTCATTTTCGTCCGCCAGATTGCGCGCTGCAGTATGCCATTGAATTAGGCGATTGTTTTCCGCCCGCAGGTCAGCGTTCTTGTCGTGCAGATCGACCAGGTACCTCACCTCCTCGACGATTGCAGCAACGGTCGCTATGGGCCGCGATAGCGCGTTGAGAGCCGGTGCGACGACATCGGTAACCGCCATTCGAGTCCGGTCGAATATCTTAGGGTCTGCCTTGCCGACTAGAAGAACCCCGCCCGCAGCAGTCAACAGGAATAAAAAGGCGAAACGCTGTGCCATTGCGCGCAGCGGCTTGGTCACTCTCTGAAAGTACTCAGGTCGTTTTGCCACGTTTCGCGGTTCCTCGGCTCGTCACGGACAGATCCGAGCGACTCCCGGTTCAGTAAATGCTGATCAGGACGTTCTTCAGCGTTTTCATTTCCTCAAGGCAGCGCCCGGTTCCAAGCGCGACGCAAGATAACGGATCGTCAGCAATCGACACAGCTAGACCGGTCGAATGGCGCAGCACAAAATCAAGGTTGCTGAGTAGCGCACCACCGCCAGTCATAACAATACCCTTGTCGACGATATCGGCTGCCAACTCCGGCGCGGTATGCTCAAGTGCTACTTTCACCGCTTCGACGATAGCACCGACTGGCTCTGTAAGGCTTTCGGCGATCTGACGCTCGCTTATCAGCAACTCTTTAGGCACACCGTTCATAAGGTCACGACCCTTGATCTCCATAACGTCACCCTCGCCGTTTTCCGGCGGACAGGCAGAACCGATTTCCTTTTTGATCCGCTCGGCACTACTTTCCCCGACCAGCAGATTATGGTTGCGGCGGATGTAGGCGATAATGGCTTCGTCCATCTTATCTCCGCCGACCCGGACCGAACGCGAATAAACGATACCACCAAGCGATAGGACGGCGACTTCTGTTGTCCCGCCACCTATATCGACGACCATAGAGCCGGTCGGCTCTGTCACTGGAAGGCCGGCACCAATTGCAGCGGCCATAGGTTCCTCGATCAGGAATACGCGACGCGCGCCTGCGGCTTCGGCCGATTCTTGAATAGCCCGTCGCTCAACGGCTGTGGATCCGGAAGGCACACAGATGATAACCTGTGGACTGGCGAAGCTACGCCGATTATGCACCTTGCGGATGAAGTGCTTAATCATCTCTTCGGCGACCTCGAAATCGGCAATGACACCGTCGCGAAGCGGCCGGATGGCCTGAATATTACCGGGAGTCCGACCCAGCATCATCTTCGCCTCGTCACCTACCGCGAGGACTTGTTTTTTGCCTTTAATTTCTGCAATCGCGACAACGGACGGCTCGTTGAGAACGATACCCCGGCCTTTCACATAGACCAGCGTATTCGCGGTTCCCAAATCGATCGCCATATCGGCGGATAACATACCCAAAATACGTGAAAACATATTTAACGACCTACTCCTAAGCCTTTATATGCCGACTTCGACGCTTCGCGGGTATACAGCGCCACTAGCAATGAATTTACTGCAACATACGGCGTTTTTTTACGAATTAATCGCTGTAATAACATCCATCCTCAGCAACAGCGTATCGTACGATTAACGGATAATAAATCAAAACAGATATAGTTAAAAAGTCTTTAGAGTTTCCTTCAAAACACAAGCTTACTAAGCCTTTAACGCAGACAGCAAGGCAAAATGTGAACGCCCGGAACGCGAACAACGCACTCCGGGCGTTTTGCATTTCGCACGCCATAACCCGCTGTGGCGCGGTGACAAAAAGACCTTAGTTCCTCGACTTGTCGACCAGTGCATTCTCCGCAATCCATGGCATCATGCCACGCAACCGCGCGCCGACTTCCTCCAGAGAATGCTCGCCGGAAATACGGCGCTCAGCCTTGAGGCGCGGCTGGCCTACAGCGCACTCGTTCATCCAATCGTGCACGAACTCGCCGGTCTGGATGCGCTTCAGAATGCCTTTCATAGCTTCTTTACTTTCATCGCCGATGACCACCGGACCACTCACATAATCGCCATATTCAGCAGTATTCGAGACGGAGTAACGCATATTGGCGAGGCCACCCTCGTAAATTAGGTCGACGATCAACTTCACCTCGTGCACACACTCAAAATAGGCCATCTCCGGCGCATACCCCGCATCGACCAGAGTTTCATAGGCTGCCTGGATTAAGGAGGTCATGCCACCGCAAAGTACAGCCTGCTCGCCGAACAAGTCAGTCTCGCACTCTTCCTTGAACGTCGTCTCAATGATGCCAGCACGGCCACCGCCAATAGCGCTACCATAGGAGAGACCGACATCATGCGCATTGCCTGAAGAGTCCTGATGCACCGCGATCAGGCAGGGAACTCCCGCGCCGCGTTCATATTCGGAACGAACAGTATGACCAGGGCCCTTCGGTGCGATCATGAAAACATCAATGTCGTCGCGCGGCTCTATCAGGTTGAAATGGACACTCGGGCCGTGAGCGAAGGCGATCGCCGCACCTGGCTTCATGTTCGGTCCAAGCTCATTTCTGTAAAGGTCACGCTGGACCTCATCCGGCGCCAGCACCATAACAATGTCAGCCCAGGCAGCCGCATCGACCGTTGACATGACCCGAAAACCAGTGTCTTTCGCCTTCTGCGCTGATCCAGAGCCCTCACGCAGTGCCACCGTGACCTCCTTCACACCGCTGTCACGCAAATTCATCGCATGAGCGTGCCCCTGGCTACCATACCCAACTATAGCAATCTTCTTGCCCTTCACGAGATTGACGTCGGCGTCCCGATCGTAATAAACGCGCATCTTTATGTTCCTCCTATGTTAGCGCCGGCTCAGCCCTGCCGCGACGGCAAGACCGCGATGTCAACCGAGGGGCGCAATTCGGCGCAAACCTTGAGCACGTCGTGGATATTACTATTCATAAATGCGTCGAATGGCGTCTCGTCAGCCACTGCGTCCGCATCAACCGTAGGAAACGTCTGTTGCTTGAGAATATAGTCGAACCGCGACGCCCACTTGCGGGCGCCAAGGCGAGCGGTGGTCGAGCAATTATCAACCATGAAGGAAACGCCCTTGTAATCCATGTAGGGGTTAAGTGAGTCGACGGCCTCGATGATCGATTCATTGGCGATTTCTGAATAGGGATGGCCTCGGTCTTTCAGCAGGTCTACCTGGGCCATCATGCAAGCCATGTAAGTACCAGCTGTTTCCGGGTTGATCGGCGCGTAATTGCGTTGGGTATCGGCCCGCACCTTTTCACCTACAACCCACATATCCGTGCTGTCGATCTTGCCCATAGGGTAGGTGCCGTGCCGCCGGGTAGCCTGGATGACGCTACGCACCTCATTACCGGAGGCGACGTCATCGTAAATTTCTTCAAGAATTTCGCGGCAAGGATGATAAGCGGCATTGTACGCCTTCCGGAAGGCCGCCTTTTCGTTCCCGTCAAGCTCCTCATAGACCGCCTTCAGGCCAGAGCGCGAAATCGACTTACTTATAGGACCTGTGATCGATTCCGATGTATTGAGATAGGCATCGTCCTTGTTCATACCTAGGCCGACATAGCGCGCGTAAAGGCTTTCTGCGATGCCGTGCACGGCGCCGAGCAGGATCCCGCGCTCGCCGAAGATATCGGAACGGTACTCAGACTCAAGCGTGGTCTCAAAGGTATAAGGTGAGCCGAGCGCTACGGACCAGCCGAGTGCGTAATCTGTGGCCTTGCCATCGACGTCCTGGTGGACCGCGAAACTGGCATTGATACCGGCACCGTTAACCTCTCGACCCTGTTCATAAAGCCGGCGCACTGAAGGTCCCATACCTTTCGGGCAAACCGCTACAACGTTGATATGGCCAGGAAAATCTTCTCCCAAAGCCTGCAGATGAGAGAGCAAAAAACCGTGGCTCAGACCTAGTGTTGTACCCGGTCGGAAGGCCGCAAAAATTTCCTTGTAGTTCTCGGCAAAGGCAGCGTCAGAAATTAGTAAAAGCGACATGTCGCTATCGCGGATCACATCGTACATCTCACCAAGCGTACCATCCGCCGCCGTGAAACCGACTGCTTCCGCTTCCTGCATCGAGGAAGAGCCCTCACGCAGGCCAACCGTCACTCGAATGTCAGTTCCCTCCAGCGATTCGCGCAGGTTTTGCGCCTGCGCTGGTCCCTGAGAAGACCAACCAATAACACCAATCTGCTTAACCTTGTCGAATGCCTTCGGCAGCAAGGGGAAAAGGTGTCGCCCGCCGGCGACGATAGTTTCTTCACGATCGGCCATTTTGACCGTGCGGGTCTCGAACACATTCGAGGTAAAGCTCATCGGAAAGTTCCTCGGTAACAGGTTGGTTGGATTAAATCGCTTTGTTGCCGCGGGCGATCGCGGCACTACCACTCCGGGCAATTTCAACTTCGCCAAGTTCGCGCATCAGCTCAATAAACGCATCTACCTTACTAGGCGAACCGGTCATCTGGAAGACGAAGGAGCTCGTAGTCGTATCGACCGCTTCAGCACCGAAGATCTCAGCGATACGTAACGATTCTCGTCTCTGGTGCGAGCGCGATTTCGATATCACTTTAACCAGCGCCAAGTCACGCTCGACGAAAGGGCCTTCTTCGGTCAGGTCATGGACCTCCAGCACCGGCACTAGCCGATCAAGCTGGTGGCGAATTTGGTCGATGATCATCGGCGTGCCAGAGGTCACTATAGTGATCCGCGACAAGCCGCCATCGACTGAGACGGCCGCGACCGTTAGGCTTTCAATGTTGTAGCCACGGCCTGCAAACAGGCCGATCACCCGAGCAAGTACACCCGGCTCGTTCGTCACCAAAACCGCAAATGTATGGCGCTCTTCCTTATCGCCCACATCAAAAAAGTTATATGCTGCACCGGGCTGCTGTTGCTTTTTTTTACTGGTCATAATCGATGATTAGCGCTCAAACGAGCACCGCACCTTCGTTGGAAACGCCGGTCTGACTGAAGCTCTTGGCCTCGGAGCCGAGTATCATCTCGTTATGCGCAGAGCCCGACGGTATCATTGGGAAACAGTTTTCCGATGGGTCCACGCAAACGTCGGCGATAACCATCTTATCCACCGCGACCATCTCACCTATCATGTCATCGAGTTCTTCAGGCTTTGTGACGCGCAGACCAACCGCACCGAAACTCTCCGCCAACTTCACGAAATCGGGCAGCGAGTCCATGTAAGTCTCGGAATAGCGGCTGCCGTGCAGCAGCTCCTGCCATTGTCGGACCATGCCCATATACTGGTTGTTCAGAATAAAGACCTTGACCGGCAAGCGGTGCTGCACGGCTGTCGAGAGTTCTTGCATATTCATCAAGAACGAGGCCTCGCCGGAGATATCGACTACAAGCTTGTCCGGGTGCGCAATCTGAACGCCAACCGCTGAGGGAAGCCCATATCCCATCGTTCCAAGTCCGCCCGAGGTCATCCAGTGCTTCGGCGTTTCGAACTTGTAGAACTGCGCGGCCCACATCTGATGCTGGCCGACCTCAGTGGTGATAAAAGTCTCGCGATCCTTGGTCAGCTCATAAAGTCGCTCTATCGCGTATTGCGGCTTGATCAGCTTCTTATCCTGTTTGTAGGCGAGGCAATTGACGCCTTTCCAATCCTCGATCATTTTCCACCATTCTCGCACGGCCTTGCCGTTGGAACGGCGCTTAACGCGCTCCTTCCAGGCCTTGGTGAGCTGGCCCATCACTGCGCCAACGTCACCCACGATAGGCAAGTCGACCCGGACGTTCTTGTTAATTGATGAAGGATCAATGTCAATATGGATCTTGGTCGAATTCGGAGAGAACGCATCCAGCCGACCGGTAATCCGATCGTCGAAGCGTGCGCCAACGCAGATCAACGCGTCGCATTCGTGCATCGCCATATTGGCTTCGTAGGTTCCGTGCATGCCGAGCATGCCAAGGAACTGCGGGTCTGAACCCGGGAAGGCGCCGAGCCCCATTAGTGTAAGGGTGCACGGATATCCCGTCATCCGCACGAAGTCGGTGAACTTCTTGCAGGCGGCGGGTCCCGAATTCACAATGCCGCCGCCTCCGTAGAAAATCGGCCGCTCCGCCTTAGCGATGACATCAACCACACGTTCGATCTCGTCTGCGTTGCCGCGAATTCGCGGCCTATAGCTCGGATGTTTGATTTCCTCAGGCCCGACATAGGGACATTCAGCGAACTGGATGTCCTTTGGTAGATCGATGACGACAGGACCAGGGCGGCCTGAGCGCGCGACATAAAATGCCTCATGCATCGTGCGCGCCAAAGACTCAGTATCTTTGACCAAATAGTTGTGTTTGGTGCAAGGTCGGGTGATACCGGTCGTATCGCATTCCTGAAAAGCATCGTTACCGATCAAATGGGTCGGCACCTGGCCAGTGAGGCACACGATTGGCACGGAATCCATCAGCGCATCTGTCAGACCCGTAACTGCATTGGTCGCGCCGGGCCCCGAGGTGACAAGAACAACGCCAACCTTCCCCGTCGATCTCGCATAGCCTTCCGCCGCATGCACAGCACCACCTTCCTGCCGAACGAGGATATGCTTGAGGTGGTTCTGTTTGAAAAGCGCATCGTAAATCGGCAGGACAGCGCCGCCAGGATAGCCGAATACGACTTCAACACCAAGGTCTGTCAAAGCCTTGATGATGACTTCCGCGCCGGTCATGTGTTCGCTAGCCATGTCGCTTCCGTACCTTCCTAACTTTCAAGCCCAATATCGAAATTTCCATCCGAGCACGTTTGCTCACCCGAGACAGAACACGCCCGCACAGTCCCATCATCATAGAAATTTACCTGTTTCCCTTTGGTTTCCGGTTCTTATCGGCCAAAGAGCGCGGACAATAGGGGCTCATATTGACTGGGTCAACAAATTTTGACGAATAAATGAAAAGATTTTTGTATCAAATTTTCTCGAATATTGCGCATTAATGACTAAATCAGAAATTATCTGATGCCTGAACCAAGTAGTCTGCCTTTTTGCGTAACGACGCGTCGATTGCTGCGCTTCTTCAATCGCTTCCTCCAATCCCAACTCGCCCGCTTGATAACGCTGGAAGGCGGGAAAGCCGAGCGCCCGAAGCAAAGGCACCCCAGGGTCGAGCGCCGCCTGCTGCAGCGCTGCGACCTCTTCCAATGCACCAGCACGCACCATTTCCACCAACCGTTCGTCGCAGGCCGCGTACAGAACGTCACGCGGCGGCTCCAGAACGATGACCTTGAAACGCAATCCGGGCGGCGGTCCTTCCAGTGGTTCAGCCTGCCAACTCGAAATTGGTCGTCCAGTAGCTGCCAACACTTCCAGCGCGCGCGACACCCGTTGCCTATCGCCCGGTTCCAACCGTGCCGCGGTGTCGGGATCGCTTCCCCGCAACCGCTCGTATTGCGCCACCGGTCCTTCCCGCGTCAGGCGATCCCGCACGTCCCGGCGAACCTCTTCCGGGATCTCTGGAATAGGGGAAAGACCGTGCATCAGGGCGCGCAAATAAAGCCCGGTACCGCCGCACAGGATCGGCAGCCTATTGCTAGCCTGTGCCTGATCAATCGCCTCGATCGCCATTGTGCGCCAGCGCCCGGCGGAACAAATTTCCGTAACTGGCAACACGCCGTAAAGCCGATGCGGTACGCGCGCTTCGTCCTCCGGGCTTGGACGAGCGGTCAGCACCCGCAGTCCGGCATAGACTTGCATGCTGTCGGCATTGATAACGACGCCGGCGAATTCTTCGGCAACCGCGAGCGCGAGGTCTGATTTGCCACTCGCGGTCGGGCCGGCGATGATCAGTACGACTTTTTCTGGCTTTCCTTCCATAGGAGCCGAAGATACAGACTGAGCTATGATGGACAATGTTCTTACACTGATTGGCAATCCCGTCCAGGCCGCTCTTACTTCAGCGGACGCAGAAGCCGCCACGGCAGCGGTCAAATCGACAGGGAGATCCGTCGGAGCTACAGACTGGCTTGCCCAAGGCATCGCATGCGATCTGCCATTCGACGGCCCGCTTGACGTAATCGACAACGTGCGGGAAATGATCTTCGACCGTCCGCTCGACATTGTCTCGCAGCCTACTTTAGGACGACGTAAGAAACTGCTAGTCGCCGACATGGAATCGACCATCATCGAGAATGAAATGCTGGACGAGCTGGCGGCCACATATGGCATCGATGAAGCTATCGCGGACATAACCGCGCGCGCCATGGCCGGTGAACTGGAATTCGACGCCGCCATCAAGAAACGTGTTGCGATGCTGAAAGGCCTGAGCGAAAGCGCGCTAAATGACGCGCTCGCGACTATCCGTATCACGCCGGGTGCCGCCGCCCTCGTCGCAACCATGCGTACCAAAAAAGCCTACTGTGCCCTCGTTTCTGGTGGGTTTGAGTTCTTCACCGGCTGGGTCCGCAGACGTCTAGGGTTTAACTACGACCAGGCGAACCGATTAGAGATTGCAGATGGCAAACTTATTGGAACCGTAAAAGAACCGATCCTTGGCCGCGACGCCAAACGGGAAGCGCTGATGCGCCTTTCCGCGGAGCAAGGAATAAATGCCGATGGAGCGATTACAGTCGGTGACGGCGCTAACGACCTAGCGATGCTGGAGGCTGCAGGCATGGGTGTTGCCTTTCATGCCAAGCCCATTGTCGCCGAACGGGCCCGGGTGCGGATCGATCATGGCGATCTAACCGCGTTACTCTACATCCAGGGTTATCGGCAGGAAGAACTTGTCGAAGGTCTTTAAACCCTAGCACTTTCTTATATCACTTCGCTTCCGGCCTTGGCAGCATAATGACAGTCAGGTTCGCGACCAGCATCGTGCCGGCGATCACGAAAAATACCTCTTTCAGCCCGTATGCATCGGCGACCGCGCCGCCGATGAGCGGCATCAGCACTGACAGCGCAGCTTGGGTGCCGAACAAAAGACTAGTCGCCGACGCCGCCACTTCCGGTGGGGCTAGGTCCATCATCCAACTATGGATCACGGGGCGAACAGCGTAGAGCACGAAACCGAGCGTTGCCACCGCGGCGATGAAGATCGTCGCGTCTGGGATAAAGGGCAGTAACAAGATTATCACGGTCGTCGCGGTGAGGCCGGACATGACAACCGGGCGCCGTCCGATACGATCAGAGATCGTGCCTGCAATCGGCGAGACAATAACACCTCCCAAATGCATGCCGGTTATCGCCAACCCCATGAGCCAGGGGCTGACCTCCAGGACATTGTAGAGGTAGAGCGGCAGGAACATTACCAGTCCAACTTGCGCCGTCGAGCGGAAGGAAGCCATCAAACACAAGCCCAGAACTACTCGGCTGCGCATCAGCATAGCGAGACCGGTGAAATATTCCCGAAGCCCCATGATTTTTCGGGCGTCGCCCGGTGCCGGCCGGTCCATCGGCATCAAATAGAAAATAAAAATCAGGACGACGAAGAGCACCGGCAGCGTGCTAACCGCCGCGGCTCCTTGCCATGAAAACGTTATTAGCAGAAGCCCAACAAGCGATGGCGCGATCATATCGCCAATGCTTGCCCCGGTTGCATGGATCGAAAGGGCGTAGCCGCGATGGTCAGGATAGCGTTCGGAGATGAAGGCAATGGCCGGCGGGTGCCACAAATTGTTAGTCGCCCCAATTAAGGCCACCATTGCCGCGAGCACAAGGTAAAGCCCTGTCACCCCGAAGACCGAGAGAGCGCCCGCGCCAATAACAAGAGACAGAATTTGAAAGATCACCCTGCGGCCGGTGACGTCGACCACAACCCCGCTGCCAAAATTAGCTGCAAAAGAGCTGACGTAGAATACGGAATACAGCAGCCCAGCTTCCTTGTAGCTAAGTTCTAGATCCTCGGTAATCAGCGGCAGCAAAATCGTGAACGTCGCCGCAATCCAATGGGTTGCCCCGTGACCCAACCCCATCAGATAGATAGGTGCTTGATTCTTGAGATGAAAAACAGAGGTCGTGTCGGTGTGGCTCACCGGATTGGCACCGATCTATCGAGGGATGTCCTAGGGAGAACAGGATAGGGCGTAAGATGCTGCTTAGTAAAGAAAAACAGCGCGGTGGGAGACCCGCGCCGCCTGCCAAATCCACTAGCTCCCGGACCTACTCTTCTTTAATCCGTAAGGGAATGAAGCGCATATCGCCATCCTTATCGACCAGCAACAGGACCACCTTACGACCATTTTCGCGCGCCTTTTCGACCTGCGATGCCACATCGGCTGGTAAGGCAACGGGCTCCTGGCTAACCTCGACGATGAGGTCACCGGGACGCAAGCGACGTTCCTCCGCATCACTGCCCTTCTTGACGTCGGTAATGACGACGCCCTTAGTACTCTCTTCGATCTCGAATTTCTCAGTCAGTTCCGGTGTGATCGGGGACAAAGCCAACCCCAGCGCATCGATCTCCTGGCTAGCGTCCTTAGGAGAATTGCGACGGCTGCCACGCGTCGTGATTGACGCTTGATCGACCTTTTCCAGCTCGCCTAGACGGACCGTCAGACCCACTTCCTTGCCTCCGCGCCATACCCGAACGGCAACATCCTTGCCAACACTCGTTTCCGCCACCATGCGGGGCAGCTTACGAGATTCCGGAACCTCGCGATTGTCAAACTCGACGATGACATCGCCCTGTTTAACACCTGCTGCTTCGGCCGGGCTGTTCTCCAAGACGCCGGCAACCAAGGCGCCCTTTGGCGCATCGAGCCCTAAGCTCTCAGCGATTTCTGGCGACACAGTCTGTATCTGGACGCCCAACCAACCGCGGCGAGTCGTGCCGAACTCACGCAACTGGCTTATTACGTTCTTGGCCAGATTGGCGGGGACCGAGAAACCGATCCCAATGCTGCCACCGGACGGCGAAAGGATCGCCGTATTCACACCGATCACTGCACCTTTCATGTCGAATAGTGGACCACCGGAATTACCTCGGTTGATCGGCGCATCTGTCTGAATGTAGTCGTCATAGGGGCCGGAGCGGATATCGCGTCCCCGGGCAGAGATGATACCAGCGGTCACTGTGCCGCCGAGACCCAATGGATTACCGATTGCGATGACCCAGTCGCCTACTCGCGCCTTATTCGAAGCGCCAAACGGAACGGCAGTCAACTCAGTATCACCCGGTTTAATTTTTAGCAGGGCCAAGTCTGTCTTCTTGTCCTTACCGACAATCTCAGCGTCAAATTTCTTTCCTTCGTGAAGGATAACGGTGACCTTATCCGCTCCCTCGATCACATGGTTGTTGGTTACCACGTAGCCAGATCTGTCAATTATAAAACCCGATCCCAGCGAAGTTACACGTCGCGCCGGCTGATCGCCGGGCCGACGATTGAAGCGATCGAAAAAATCGCGGAACGGAGAGCCCTCCGGGAACTGGAACTGCGGTCCTTGATGAGGTCCGCCCTGACGCTTAACCTTCTGCGTCGTAGAAATATTCACGACCGCCGGTAGGAGGCGTTCAGCCAAGTCTGCAAAACTGTCTGGTGCCCCCCTCGCATTAGCGACAAATGGTTGCCAAACGAACAGTACCGCCACAGGCAGGAAAAACAACCGGCGCAACGGCGGAGCGCCGCGTGTACGAAGAGAATGAATTAGACGGTTCACAACGACCTCCATATCAAGACGAGCCTGCAAAATCGAGCTATCTGTTGATAGGCATGTAGGCCGAGTCCGTAAGTAGATCAATCCAGATGCCCAAAACATCACAAATTTTTCAATTTATGGCCCGAATAAGGCAAAGTTAGCTATCGCGATCAGCTTATCAACCGCGAATCAGCCAAACGACCACGAAACCAAGGATTGCCCCCGCCAGCCCACCGTTACGTAGTGCGGTTGGCGAAGCTTCGAGCGCAACGCGCATCATACGCTGCATCCCTTCCGGAAACAGAGCATATAACAGCCCTTCGATCACCAGAACTAGGGCAAGCGCAGTGGCGAAATCAGCCAATCAAAGGTCCCGCATCGGCCAGTCTATTCCGATTTCTGCGACGCTCCTTGATAATTCCCAAAGAAGCGGAAGAAATCACTGTCCGGCGACAACACCATCGTTGTGTCGTTGCCAACAAGGCTCTTCTGATACTCGGCAAGAGACTTGTAAAACTGAAAAAAATCCGGATCCTGACCATACGCCTTGCCGAGAATGAGGTTGCGCTCCCCCTCACCTTCACCGCGCAACGTCTCGGCTTTGCGTTTTGCCGTCGCTAATATGACCGTCCTGTCGCGGTCGGCCTCGGCGGTAATCTTCTGCGCGGTTTCTTGACCCTGCGCTCGCAGCTCGCGCGCCTCGCGTTCCCGCTCGGTCCGCATCCTGTTGAACACCGCCTGACTGGTTTCAGTCGGAAGATCTGTGCGGCCGATGCGAATGTCGGTAACATTGATGCCGAGAGCTTTTGCTTTACTCGCCACCTCAACCTGGATCTGCTCCATAAGCTGGCCACGTTCCGGCGACAGCAAATCGGTCAGCGAGGTTTTCGCAATCACCCGCCGTAGTGACGAGTTAACCAGGTTGCTAAGCCGATTGCGCGCTGTCGCCTCAGTGCCAACAACCTGCAGGAACTTCAACGGGTCCAGGATCTGATAACGTGCAAACGCATCGACCTTGATACGCTTCTTGTCATCGAGGAGAACTTCAAACTCTGGCGGATCTAGATCGAGGATACGCCGCTCATAGTATCGCACGTTCTGCAAGAATGGGATTTTCCAGCTCAACCCAGGCTCTTGCACGACGCGGACCGGTTTACCAAACTGCAGCACGATAGCCTGTTGAACCTGATGAACCGTGAACAACGCAGACGAAGCTATAATTCCGAGCACGAGAACGGCAACGCCGAGAATTGCGAGTTGGACTTTACGCATTTCTAAATCTCCAATCCCTAGTTGCCAGGATCTCTATTGTCCTGCTCAAGCCGCTTCTGAACTTCGGGCAAGGGCAGGTAAGGGACTACGCCCGAGGCGCCGCCCTTCTGATCGATGATTACCTTGCGCGCACTGCCCAAAACTTCGCCCAAAGTCTCCAAATACATACGCCGCCGCGTCACTTCCGGTGCAATCTTATAGGCCTCAAAAACCGAGGTGAACCGATCGGCTTCACCTTGCGCTTCCTGAATTTGTTGCTCACGATAGGCCTCCGCTAGCTTTATATCGCGCTCTGCCTCACCGCGAGCTACCGGAACGACAGAGTTCGCATACGCTTCTGCTTCGTTGCGTAACCGGTCACGGTCTTGACGCGCCCGTTGTACATCGTTGAACGCGTCTATGACCTCACTTGGCGGATCAGATTTCTGCAGTTGCACGTTGGTGATCAAGATGCCTGATTTGTATTGATCGAGTATCGACTGCATCAACTCGCGTGTCTTATCCTGTATCTCCTCGCGACCCGTCGTCACAGCCGTATCAAACCGTGTTTGACCTACCACTTCTCGCATCGCACTTTCCGCAACGATTTTAACCGTATTTTCCTGACCTCGGATATTGAACAGATAATCACTGGCACTCTTGATCTTCCAGAAGACGGTAAAGTCCATGTCAACAATGTTCTGGTCACCGGTCAGCATCAGGCTTTCCTCCAGCACATCACGCTCCGTACTGCGACCACGTTGAACATCACCCGCCCCCCGGAACCCGATATCAACGCGGCGGGACAGATCGACCTGCGGGGTTAGCACTTCGCCAATCGGTGCAGGAAAGTTGATATCCAACCCTGGCGCAGTTGTCTTCCAAACCTTACCAAATACTAACGCGACACCTTGCTGGCCCGGCTGAACCCGATAGAATCCGGAAGCCAACCAAGTCACGACCGCCAGAGCAACTAGCAACATAATAATCTTCGGTGACGCGCCACCCCCTGGCAGGATCGTTTTGATTCGCTCCTGGCCCTTTCGAAGCATTTCCTCGATATCGGGAGGTGGCCGGCCGCCGCCGGCACCGCCGCCGGCACCGCCACCACCGCCCCCCCAGGGCCCTTGTCCGTTATCGCCACCACCAGGTTGATTCGACCAAGGCATCAGCTCGTCTTCCTTAAAATTCCAGCGTTTATGCTTTCGTCCGCAATAAACTATCAGTAACGTACTTCTCTTATCGCGAAACCATCACATATAAGACATCACACATATAGGGCAGCACCCGACGTGGCGCAAACCCCCTTCTAGGCAATCGCCCACATGATAATGGAGATAAAAACATGTCCACGGTGAGCGAAGAACAGGTTCTGAACGCGCTGAAGTCAGTCAGCCATCCGGATACGGACAAGGATATCGTATCATTTGGCATGGTATCCGGGCTCGTTATCAAAGATGGTAATGTCGGGTTTTCCCTGGAAATTGACCCGCGGCAGGCGCAAGCCTTCGAGCCACTGCGCCAAGAAGCGGAGGATGCAGTCGACGGCATACCTGGTGTCCTATCGGTTACCGCCGTACTTACCGCTCACAAACAAACGCCTCAAAAGCAGAAGGACGCACCGCAGCAAGGTGGACCGCAACAAGCACAAACCAAACAGGCGGTGCCGGGCATTAAGCACATCGTTGCCGTTGCCTCTGGCAAAGGCGGCGTCGGCAAATCGACGGTCGCCACGAACTTAGCGTTGGCCCTGAAAGCATCTGGTCACAGTGTTGGAATCCTCGACGCAGATATATACGGGCCCTCGCAGCCCCGCATGATGGGTATTACTGGCCGGCCGGAAAGCCCAGACGGGGAACGATTGGAAGCGATGGAAAATTATGGTGTCAAAGTTATGTCGATGGGGTTCCTGGTGCCAGAAGATTCCCCGATGATATGGCGAGGCCCGATGGTGATGAGCGCACTGCAACAACTCATGCGGGACGTAAACTGGGGCGAATTGGACGTTATGATCGTCGACATGCCACCAGGAACTGGTGACGCGCAGTTAAGTATGGCGCAGGACGTGCCGCTTGCCGGCGCGGTTATCGTCTCTACACCGCAGGACATCGCTCTGCTAGACGCCCGCAAAGGTCTCAATATGTTCCGAAAGGTTGAAGTACCAGTCCTCGGCATTGTCGAGAATATGAGCTATTTCGCCTGCCCGCATTGCGGTGAGCGCACAGACATTTTCGGCCATGGCGGCGCGCGCGAAGAAGCCGACAGGCTGGGCGTGGATTTTCTCGGCGAAATCCCCCTGCATCTGACCATTCGGGAAACCTCTGATGGCGGAAACCCGATCGTCGTTAGCGAACCGGAAAACACCCACAGCATCGCCTTTCGAGCAATCGGGGACCTGATTTGGAGCAAGCTGAGTGACACCGGCGCGACCCGCCCGATGCCGAGCATCGTTATGCAATAAGGTAAACGTGCTGCTTCCATTCCTAATTATTTTTACTGTCCTACTACAAGTAGCCGGATTGGCGGCAGCCCAGGACAAAACCCGATGGAAACCCGGTTTTAATTAACAAGTTCTTCGCGCTATATAGCTTGGCGCTGCTGTGTAAGGAAGTGCGCCTCGCCCTGTTGACACCCAATCAGACGAAGGGTGTGCTGGCGCGTCATTAGTTCGTTGCATGGAATGCCGGCTGCCTCACCCTAAAATCGTAACGGCGCCGCGTCGGCTGTGCTTAACAGCAAGCCGGCAAAGGGCATGATGGGCTATCCAGCCGGGCGTTCGACCACCAAAATCGAGATTAGCCGCAGGGATGGCCGGGCGCTTCGGCTAAATCAAAATTTGTGAGGGGCATCCTTCGGCTGAGCAGTGCGCCCCAGAAAAGTATTGAACCATTCCGGAGAGATCACCCTCAACGAAGCGACAGTAACTGGTACCGCAAGACGCTCCGGCACACGAGCCGGCATCGGGCCCACCACCGACTACTGTCACTCACCTTAGTTTTTGTATTGAATATCTAGACTGGGTGCAACTCAGATATTTTCGCACCTGAAAAAATTTCTAACATTCCACACCCAATGGTCTCTGATTAGGCGATTGGGCCACTCGCGCCGGCAGCCGATGGCAAAAGATTTGAGCGGACCTAACAGCAGGGCACGAAGTCAGAACAACTTAATTCACTAGTGTACCAGGTCGCTGCCACGCTAAAAGGCGATGCTTGCCACCGATATGAAGGACGTCGCCGTAGGCTGCACCTTAAGGGCGTAAGACGAAGTTTTCGCTCGCTACTATTATTTTATGAACGCAGAAAATGGGCTGGAAATACTAAAATTCATCCCTCACGAAAATCACTAAAAAAAGAAGGGCTGTCTCGCTGGACAGCCCTTCCATTGTCTGACCTCGGAACTTCAAGCCGGGGTCGAAATCGTCGCTTTAGGCGAAGGAACTCCGCACGGTGGCGACGACCCAGCTTTGGACGACCGTAGGCCGTAATTGACAATGAGACACTGGACCACCTCCTTTCCGTTGTTTAAACCAAACCTTAATATGGCGCGGAACGCTCTGAAAAACAAGCGTTTTTAGGGTGCCCTAGTCGTCGTCGAACAGATTTTTCAAAGGTAGCGATAAAACTAGGGTCAGGGTCTCGGTTCCCGGATTGTTGTCGCTGATGGAAGCGTTGGAGATATGGTGGAAAGCGAAGCCAAGCCGGGTTCTGCTGTCAAACCTATAGGCCATTTCTACCCCGGATCGGAACTCCATAGCCGAACCGAGATCCTTCCCGTCGCCATCAGAATAGAGTCCGACCGCAACATTTGGCGTTAAGACAATGCGACGCCCGAAATAGATATCCAGCATAAAACCGGCGTAGCCATAGACGGCCGCATCGGTCGTCCCCATTACTCCTCCGAAGGGCTTTACGTACCATTCGTCCCAATTGGACCGATATTCAATATTGAGCTGCCCGGCGGTTTGGTCATCATTTACGTCATATCCGCCGACATGGAAGGCGATGAAGGACGGGTCATCGCCAGCCCGCGCTGATGCCGTAAAAAGCGCCATCAGTGCTGCGAACAGTACCCAAACTGCATGTACAATTGGCTTATTTTTCATGATCGCCCCCGGACAGGATAATAGGATCCAACCTAGACGGGGCAAGCCATTCCTTCACTTCACAGACCTGCCCGTTTGAACTTTTCCGTCGCTTGGACGAGCGCTTTGCGAATACCAGGCTCCATTGCTGAATGACCGGCATCCGGAACGGTCACGTAGTCCGCCTCGGGCCAGGCGCGCGACAGCGCATCAGCTGATTCTATTGGACAGACCATATCATATCGTCCTTGCACAATAACGCCTGGCACTTCACGAAAGCGCTCGACACCATTCAGTAAATGGTTTTCCACCATGAACAGATCATTCACGAAATAATGCGCCTCGATGCGGGCCAAACCGAGCGACTTTGTGGGATCCACGAAAGAAGATGCAACATCAGAGCTCGGCAATAGCGTCGAGCAGGCACCCTCGTACTGCCCCCAGACCTTGGCTGCTGGCAAATGTACGTCCGGGTCAGGGTCAACGAGCCGACGATGGTAATTGCCCAACAGATCGTCACGCTCCGCTTGAGGTAGATATTCCGAAAACCGCCGCCATGCCTCCGGAAATACCCGTCGCATGCCGGTCATAAACCAATCGACTTCCGCGCCGCGGCACAGGAAGATGCCCCGCAAAATAAGGCCCCGGCAACGTTCAGGGTACGCGATTGCATACGCGAGGACGAGACTTGACCCCCAAGAACCTCCAAATAGAAACCAAGAGTCTAGCTCCAGTCGCTCTCGCAGCGCTTCCATATCAGCTATCAGATGAACGGTCGTGTTGTTCGTCAGTTCACCCAGCGGCTTCGAACGCCCCGCACCACGTTGGTCGGCGATAATGATGCGGTAGTGCGTGGGATCAAAAAACCGCCGATGCGCAGCTGTTGCGCCGGCCCCCGGACCGCCATGGATGAATAGGATAGGTGCACCATCTGGGTTGCCGGACTGCTCCCAATACAGGTCGTGCGGCGGATCGACCGCGAGCCTCCCGCGTTCGTAGGGCTCTATATCCGGGAAAAGATCTTTCCGGTCCATATCAAATTCCAACGTAATAAAAAATTCCGGACCCCGCCAGCCGAACGCATTCTGGTATTAGACTGAGCTGTCGCCAATTGCAAATAGCTGCATATGTGCTAATTTTGTGGTGTTCTGCTGGTTCTGGCACTGCTGCCGAAACTACCAGTTTTGGCTTCAAGAATATTCAGCGACAGAAGCGACAAGGGTGTTGAAACCTAAGACCTAGCTATACTGACCCGCAAGGATATGGGACGACGTTCACCTCATGAGCATTTAATCCCTAAAGCTCTTTCTAGGACGCAAGAACTTTTAGACTTCGCCGTTGCCCGATATCCCAAAATTGACCCTGCTATCTCTCAAACTTCAGAAACCCGTGGCTCTCACCGATGGTAGCCAGCAGATTAGTTGTTACAACTGACAACCAACCAATCTGAATGATGCAACGGGAACCTTTACCCAGAGCGCATTCTTTAATCTAGCATTACCCCTTCTATCATGTCTCCGACACCGGCAATATTTTGCGTCGCACCGGCAGTTTCCAACTAGTCAAAGATGCCGTTATAGCTGTCGCGACAGCTGTGCAAATGCAGCCATCAGAATTTCGGAGCGAATTGGCATAACGACTTCACGAACGTGTCACATGGCCAGCCCTGCCATCTAATCGAAGCCAGCAGGCTAAATCTCAGGACGCTGACGAGTAGGAAAGTCTGGGCGCGAGGTCAGATCAAATCGAGGAGTGGCAGATGATCAGCGCATCGCACCCCGATCAGATCCAAATTTTGCCATAACTGTTCATTATCGAGGTGAACAGGTCTTGTACCTATGCCCCTGCTCATCGATATTTGGCTAAACCCTGCAGGGATCCGAACCAATGACCATCACGCGGCGACATTTTTGCGGTCTAACAGCCTGCGGCCTGGCGGCAGGGCTCAGTGGCTGCGCGGTAAACCCCGCCACCGGTGAGCGGGACCTAATTTTGGTTAATCCGTCTGAGGAAAAACAGATCGGCCTGAAGGAACATCCCAAAATTCTGGCCCAATTCGGCGGCGTATACGATGATCCGAATACCACAGGTTACGTCGCAAGCATCGGTGAGCGTTTGGCAGCAACAACGGAAACGCCGTCGCTTGGATTTACCTTCACATTGCTCAATAGCCCCATCGTAAATGCCTTCGCGCTCCCCGGCGGGTTCGTCTACATCTCCCGCGGTCTCATGGCGCTGGCCGGTGACGAGGCCGAATTGGCCGGGGTCCTGGGACATGAAATTGGCCACGTAGTGGCGCGGCACTCAGCGCAGCGACAAAGCCAGGCTATGCTGGCGCAACTCGGGGTAGGTCTGCTGGGCACTGTGGCTGGACGCGAATCGACGCAACTCGCCGGCACTGTCGCCGGCCTCTATCTGCGCGGTTATTCGCGCAACCAGGAACTTGAAGCTGACATGCTGGGCGTACGATACATGCGACGAGCAGGCTACGGCGTCAACGCCATGGCGAGCTTTCTTGAACGGATGCGCGCCAACTCGAGGCTGGAAGCACAAATCGCGGACCGGTCTCCTGATGAGGTCGATCAGTTCGACATCACGGCGACTCATCCCCGGACGGTTGACCGAGTCCAACGCGCGGTTTCACTCTCGGGCGGTCCGTCCGGCGGACAAAGGCTGAGAAAGACCTATCTCGACACGATAAACGGTATGGTATTTGGTGACGGGCCAGAGCAGGGTTATGTCCTGGGACTACGTTTTGCGCACCCGAAGTTGCGCTTCGAGTTCTCCGTGCCCAAGGGGTTCAAACTTCAAAACCGCCCCGATCAAGTTGTGGGCACATCGAAGCAATACAAAGCAGCTATCTTCTTATCCGCAGCACCCAAGCCATACCAGGGCCGCATGACGGGCTACTTGGCAAATGTCTGGGCACGAGGGGCTCGCCTAAACGATTTGGAAGCTATTACCATAAACGGACTGGAAGCGGCCACCTGTTGGTTTCGCGCCCGGAACAACACGGCGGTTTACCGGCTAATCGCCATCCGTTTTGCGGCGCAGCAGATCTTTCGCCTTGCGTTCATGGCCGCACCGTCAACAATGAAGCAACTGTCGGGGTCTTTTCAACGATCCACCTACAGCTTCCGCCGGCTAACACCCGCTCGGGCGAAAGCACTCAAGCCCAAGCGATTGCGGGTCGTTAGAATTTCGCCAAACGACACCATAGCTAATCTGAGCACTCGTATGGCATTCGATAGATTCCGCCAGGAACGTTTCGTCACGTTGAATGGTCTTAAAGAGGCAGACCCACTCGCCACGCGCCGGCTGGTCAAGCTCGTGGTGCAAACCTAATCGGCTAGCCAATTGGCAAAACGTCAAAGGCGATGCTTATTCGAGTTTCATCCAAATCATACGCAATGGTCCGGTGAAAGAAGTAGCTGGGAAAAAGCACCAGCAAACCCGGTTCCGGCCGGACCGCTCGAAGCGGCGGTTGCCATGTCCAATAAAAATCTTTGCTCGGCTGGCCGAACTCGATCCAACCAGCTTTACCCGCGCTCGAATCTTTGACTATGGCCGGCACCCGCGCGTAGTAGACGCCGCTCAACCATGCAGAAGGATGAATATGCGATGCCTGATATCCACCAGCGCCCTGCAATACAATTGACCAAGCCGTTAAACGCCACTGGCTGAGCGCGTTGACGACGAAAGGGTGTGTTGGGTCATCGCCCAATCGCGCCCGATATCGTGTTACTGCATCATCAACCATGGTTTGAAACGTGGCCATTGGCCCAGATGCCTCTCCAATCAACTCACCCGTATGTTTCCCGGCGCGAGTAGCATGGCTCGCCGGCGCCTCAACCAAACTTGGGTGCGAGAGGATTCTCTCGCTTAGGGCTGCATTGAAAGTTTCGATATCTGCAAAGCCCGCTGGAGCGGTCAGACGTTCTGGCACTAAAAAGCGATCTAGATTAACCAGTCGGGACACGTCTTGAAGAGCGCCGCTCTCCCCTAGCACGATCGCCTTAGCCGCGAGCACCCCAGAGTCACCAGGATGCCGTGCCAGATATCGATCGCATTCGGCGAGTGCGGCGTTCAGATTACCCTGTTCCACTAGCACATCGACAAGATTAGTGCAGGCATCAGAATAGTCGAGATCAAGCGCCGTCGCGTAGCGCAGTGCCGCAGCTGCCTCCGACAACCGCCCGAGGTGCTGCAAGGTCACCCCGTATCCAGTTTGAGTTTGCGAATCGCCCGGGTCGAATTGCAGTGCCTTTTCATAGGCTGCAATAGCCTCTTCCAATTGCCCCTTTGCCCGCAGGACAAAGGCGAGACCCGCATAAGCCGGCGCGTAATTGCTATCCGCCGCAACCGCATCTCTGTAGGCATGAATGGCCTCGTCCACCCGTCCGAGTTCATGCAATGCCGTTGCCTTGTTGTAGTGCCCTGCCGCCGACGCCGGCGCCAATTCCGCTGCACGAGCGAAATTGGCCAGCGCCGCTTCCATCAAACCACCCGCCTGATGGATTACACCCAAGTTATATTGCGCTTCCGCGTCGTTCGGATACCGAGCTACTGCAGCGCCAAGCAGATCGATCGCTTTTTGTGGATCACCCGACTGGAACGCCGCGATGGCGCCAAGCTTGAGAAGCACCGGATGGTGCGGCGCCACCTTGCGCGCTGTTTCGCACAAACCTAGAGCATCCCGTGCGCGTCCTTCCTCCAGACAACGTTGCGCGCGACTGATCGCCTCTTTTACTCGCAGTCGTTCGGCTGCCACAGCCCAACACCCATTGTGTGATAAACGAAGCGATTATACAGATTAGCATATCGAATTCACTTAGTCTTATCAGGCCTTCACGAACAAATCGTCAGACGTTTCGGAATTGCATATGACCGTCTAACGCATCTTAGTCAGCCTGCAGCGTTAAAGCTAAAGGATCCGTTCCTTGCTGTCGTCTAATTCTTGGCCTTGGTCTTCAAGAATAGCTCCCAGCTTAGGCAGACGCCGTCTTTTGATATTGATCTGCTCACGCTCGTATAGGTCCTACAGCGCCCGATAGAGCCATAGGGGTCGCAGGTTGGTATGGTGAAGCATCCGGATAATCGCTTCTAGTGCCAGCTCTGTATCAGCAAGAAAATTCTTGCCACCTGTCTTCCCAGCTATCCAGGATCATTGCCTTAAAGGACTCATCTCTGCCGCTATGTCAGATTTTCATGCACTCTCGACTTCATGATGCTGAGACCGACGCTTGTCCGCACCCTCTTTCCGGCTCTAAGTGTTGAGCCAACTTAAAGGCGTATCCGCAATCGTCCCAAAGTTCACACGACCGAAGCCTATTTCGTTGCCAAAAAAAGCGGGTTCGTTGTTATATATGATCCACGACCATACACGGGACG
>PBDC01000070.1 GCA_002717185.1 Rhodospirillaceae bacterium | reverse complement strand
GACAACAAGCGCGCATCTGGCCGACTACGGCATCCTGTTGGCGCGCACCGATTGGGACGTGCCGAAGCATAAGGGCCTCAGCTACTTCATCCTCAACATGCGGCAGCCGGGTGTCGAAGTGGTTCCGCTCAAACAAATGAACGGGCACGCCTCGTTCAATCAGGTCTTCTTCACCGATGCGGAGATTGAGCCGGAGTTTATGGTCGGCGAACTCGGCGATGGCTGGAAGATCGCGACCACGACCTTGATGCATGAGCGGCGTGGCGCGGACTCGATGAAGCGCAATGTCCAGGTGACGGACCGGCCGGAGCGCATCTATCGCGAAGAGGCGGAGGAGATCGCCACTGCACTGGCGCCCTACACCTGGTATCCGCAGCGGGCGGGCCGGGTGGATCTGGTCTTCGAGCGGTCCAGGGAGACGGGCAAGAACGCCGACCCAGCGGTTCGGCAGGAAATCGCCAAGCTGATGATCAAGGCCAAATCCGCCGAATGGACGGCGCAACGGGCACGCACTGCGCAGGATATGGGACGTGAACCGGGACCGGAGGGATCAATCGGCAAGCTGGTCAACAGCGAGATCGCCCGGGCGGCGAACAATGTGCATACGATGATCAGCGGCGCCGACGCCATGCTGTCCGGCGAAGACAGCCCCTGCGATGGCCTGATTGCGGAGATTTTGATATCGACACCTGCGAACTCCATTGCCGGCGGCACCGATGAGATTCAAAAGAACATCATCTCCGAGCGGGTGCTGAAAATGCCGAAGGAGATACGCGTCGATGCGGACAAACCGTTCCGCGACGTGCCGCGCAACACTGTTTCATCAGAGCGCTAAAGGAACCTGAACATGCGCCGAATCCATATCGCCCTCGCCGTCGCCAATGTCGCTGATTCCGTGGAGGATTACTCGGATCGTATTGGCCAGGGTCCGACCGTTGTAGTCACCGGAAAATACGCCATGTGGCGGACCAATCAGATGAACTTTTCTATCAACGAGATTCCGGATCGCGCAGGGCAGTTGCGCCACATGGGGTTCGAAGATGACGCTGCTGAGGGGTTCTCGTCTGACACCGATGTAAACGGCATCATGTGGGAGCTGTTTTCGCCCCAGGCACAGGACGATAAAATTATTGAAATGTACGGGACGCCCGTTGGACTTTAGCCGCCGGTTACGCTGGTTTAGGCGGCCAATACTTTTCTCGCAACTTGTGTTTATAAAGCTTGCCGGTTGGTAGGCGAGGCAGCGTTTCCGTGAAGTCCAGTGAGCGGGGTACCATGTAGCTTGCGACCTTATCGCGGGTGAAGGCGATCAATTCTTCGGCCAAATCAACTGATTCCGATACACCAGGCTCCAGCTGTACGACGGCTTTCACCTCTTCGCCGAATTCTTCGTTCGGGACGCCAACTACGGCAGCGTCCATCACATTTGGATGCAAGACAAGGGCGTCCTCTATCGCCTGCGGGTATATATTCACCCCGCCTGAGATAATCATGAAGCTCTTGCGATCTGTAAGGTACAGATAACCGTCCTCGTCGACATAGCCGACATCGCCTAAGGTTGACCAGTTGGGATGTTGCGAGTTTTGCGCCTCACGCGTTTTTTTCGGGTCGTTGTGGTAGCGGAACGGCATTTCCGGTTGTTCGAAATAGATGGTGCCCTCTGCGCGCGGTGGTACCTCATTGCCATCTTCGTCACAGATATGAAGTACGCCCATGCTCGCTTTCCCCACGGAACCGGGCCTCTTTAGCCATTCATGCGAGTCGATACGCGTTGAGCCGTTCGATTCCGAACCGGCGTAATATTCGTGCAGAACCGGTCCCCACCAATCGATGATCTGGCGTTTAACCTCGACGGGGCAGGGTGCTGCGGCGTGGATGGCGACTTGATGGCTAGACAGATCGAAGGCGCCGCGGATATCTAAGGGCAGTTTCAGCATTCGGATAAACATGGTTGGGACCCACTGGCTGTGGGTCACCTTATATTCTTGAATGCACTGAAGGGCGTGTTCCGCATCGAAACGAGGCATCATTACGATTGTGCCACCTAAGCTCAACACACCGACGCTATAGGCAAGGGGAGCTGCGTGATAGATCGGGGCCGGGGAAAGGTAGACCGTACACTCGTCTATCCCGTAGTCGCGTAGCCGGTCGATATGCGACAGGCCTTCCGCGATGTCAGCGGGAATGGGCGTTCGCAAAATTCCCTTTGGCCGTCCAGTCGTGCCGGAGCTGTACAGCATCATCTGGCCGCGCGGTTCGTTCGTCAGTGGTGTCTTTGGGAAGGTGGCCAGCGCCGCGTCTAACTCGTCATAGCCAGGGCACGAGCCGTCCACGATGAGGCGAAAAGGACAGTCCGGGATACTATTAACCAGTGCTTTGGCGGTTTCACCCATATGGGCGGAAGTAAAAAGTGCCTTGGCACCGGAATCATTCACCACATAAGCAGCTTCATCAGGAGTGAAATACCGGTTTATTGGGGTGAAGATCAGTCCGGAGCGCAAGGCCGCCCAGAAGACTTCAAAATAGCGAAGATTGTTTTCCATCAGAATGGCGATATGGTCGCCGGCTCGAAAACCCTGACCGTGAAGGAATTGTGCGATGCGGTTGGAGCGCTCGTTCAATTCCTTGTGGGAGATCTGTTGATCGGTGCCGGCGATAATGACAGCGGGTTGATCAGGCCGGTTCAAGGCGTGGGCGCCGGGATGGTACATGGGTTTAAGAATTTTTTTTTCGGTATCGGTGCTGCAGGCGGAGACATAGCACAGGACGGAGGGTTTGCTCAAAGAAATGGCCTGACTTGCGGCGTTCCCAGGCGGTATCTTCGATGAAACCTGATCTGATTGCGGGAGTACAATATGGCCAAATTGTCGAAATTAAGCCGTTCGATAGCTGGCAAGGTTGCGCTGGTCACCGGTGCTGCAAATGGGATGGGTCGGGCGACTGCGCATCTGTTTGCTGATGAGGGCGCGCAAGTCGCCGTCGTGGATATCGATGCGGACGGTGTCCAAAACGTGGTCACAGAGATTTCCGCTGCGGGTGGTGTGGCACAAGGTTGGAAGCTTGATTTGCGGGATGCGGCTGCGATACTGCGGGTAATTGACGAGGTGGCCACACATTTTGGTGGTCTCGACATACTGATTAACAATGCCGGCATTAGCCAGCATGTCCAGATTGACGAAGAGGGTTACGAGGAGGTGTGGGACCGGTTGCAGGATGTGCTCCTGAGAGCTCATACGCGCACGATCCGGGCAGCTTTGCCGCATTTGCGCCATAGCGATGGCGGTCGCATCGTCAATATCGCATCGACGGAAGGGCTCGGTGCGACGCCGCACACCAGCCCCTATACAGCAGCTAAGCATGGAGTGATCGGTCTGACCCGCTCCATGGCCGTAGAATTGGGGCGCGAGGGGATTACGGTCAACTGTATCTGTCCGGGCCCTATCCGCACAGCCATGACAGCGGCGATATCGGAGGATCACAAAACGATTTTCGCCAAACGCCGCGTGCCGCTGCGCCGCTATGCAGATCCAGAGGAAGTGGCCCACGGTACGCTTAGCCTAATCCTTCCGGCTTCCAGGTATATCAACGGTATAGCGCTTCCGGTTGATGGTGGCATGACCATTAAGAACGCTTAGTCAGCTTGCTCAACCTAGCTACGATAGGGGATGCTGTTGTCAACTTGGTGAGGAGTATCAGGTGACAGGTTTAACACCGAAACAGGTCGAACATTTCGAGTGCAACGGATTTTTGTCGCCCATGTCTTTGCTTAAAGACGCGGAGCGGCAGGAATGTCTGTCGGGTCTTGCGCGCCTAGAGGCGCATTTGGGTATGAAGGTCAACGAGACCGATGACCTGAAGTGGCGGACAATGCCATACATTACCATGCCCTGGGCTCTGAAGATGGCGACCGACCCACGCCTCCTCGACATGATCGAAGCCCTGCTGGGCCCCGATCTGCTGCTTTACACAGGTACCTTCTTCATCAAAGAAGCGAATACCGAAACCTGGGCTGATTGGCATCAAGATTCGGCCTACCATGGGTATGACCCGATTGAACAAGTCAATGCATGGATCGCTCTGACCGATGCCACAGAGGAATCCGGGTGTATGCAGGTGCTGCCTTACGAAGGAGGGCCGCGGTTAATGCATCATAAGGCTCATGTCGTTGAAAATAGCGTCAACAGGGCGGGGCAGCGCATTGTCGATCCCATTGATGATGGCAAGGCCGTGGCGATGCCACTGAAAGCAGGCGAGTGCTCGTTCCATCACGGCCTGTGCCCGCACCGGTCCGGTCCAAACCGAGCAAGCTATCGACGCATTGGTTTGGCCTTTAACTATATTCCGGCGTATGTGAAGCCTACCGGCAGTTTTGCTATGAGCATGATGTTGGTGCGTGGCGAGGACCGCTGGAATCATTTTGGAAAGGTAAGGCGACCGACCGCCGAGTTGCATGAAGACGCTATCGCAGAGCATGAGCGGGTGGTCAGCCTTTACCGAGACACGTACTACGAACAGGAACCGCTGCACGGCCCCCAATTTACTGAAAATTAGGGGTAAAGATGCTATTTCGCTGCGGTCGAAGTAATCTCAACCAGTACACCGGGTTCCAGTTCGACACCGCCGATACAAGTGCGAGTAGGGCGATTAAGGTTGCCGAGCCAGGCTTTCCAGGCTTCGTTCATCGCTGGCTTCAGTTTTATGTCGGTCAGGTAGATCGTCGCGCTGACTAGATTCGACTTGTTGGTGCCGCAGGCGGCGAGCCGTTCGTCGATTTTGGCGAGAACTTCTTCGGTCTGGGCCGCAACGTCCTTCTCTCGGTCGGTCGCCGTTAGACCGCAAAGATAGACCGTGCCGTCATGGGTGACTGCTTGGCTTAGGATGTCCCCTGAGTCGAGATGTTGGATGCTCATACTTATCTCCTTTAAAATTTCATTTTTCTAATCTACTGGCACGCTTTTTAAGAAGTCGAGAACGATGTCATCAAACGAATTTGGCGCCTCCCAATAGGGAGCGTGTCCTATGGCACGCATTGTTTTCATTTGTGGATTTGGTAAATGTGAAGCGATTAGCTCATGCAAAGGCGGCGGTGCATATAAATCCGCTTCACCGGTGATCAGAAGCACCGGCACTTGTAAGTTTTCCAACGCTTGCCAATTCACAGTTACGCCCAGGGCCTGGGTTACCAGTTTGTCCGGTTTGGCTTCGCTGGAGAGAGTGATAAATCGTTTCGTGCCCTCCGGATTTGCCGCGCGGAAGGCAGGACCGAGTTCTAAAAAATCGACGGACACGGTATCCCTGACCGCCGCAATGCCAAGCCGGCCATAAATTTTACGCCATTCGTCTTCATCCGGTGAGATGATGGTGCCCGCGAGTACCGCCGAAATTGTACGTGCAGGGTGCGCCACGGCGAACCCCGTCACGGTGATGCCGCCGGCCGCCGCGCCCAGGAGATGTGCGCGTTCGATTTTCAGCCAGTCCATAAGGTTGGACAGGTCCTCAATCGCCGTGCCGGTATCTGGTGTGCCGGTTTCCGACTGGTCGTAACCGCGTCGTGCATAGGCGACAACCCGAAACCCAGCAGCAGAGAAACTATCCCGCTGATGCTCCCAGATTGCGCAACCTTGTGACGCTGGGTGGCATAAAATTATGGTGTCTCCAGTGCCGCCGGTATCCCAATGCCACAATCTTGCGTGAGGCGTATCAGCTAATCCTTCATGCATAATAATCGGCATCCTTGGTCAGGGGTCTTTGGCGAAGGGTTTTGCGCGGACTGCGGTGCTGCGGCAACGCCACTTCCTCCGCCGCATCGACATGAAATCATCCAAACGCTTTGAACACTCGACCCCAATCCTCAATCGCGTCCTCCTGTCCCGGAACAATCTGTATCGTGAACTGGTTATAGCCCGCGTCCCGAAGGTCGCCGATCCGTGATTTCAGTTCGGCCTCGGTCGCGGTGAACGAAGTATCGCGGATCAGCTCAGGTGTAACGTATCGCCGCTCCTCCTGCTTAACGAACATCAGGTGGCCGCGATGGTTTTCGAGATATTTCGCATCGTCCGGCTCGTACCGCATGGCGTGTTCAACATAGCCCGATACGGCCTCGGCCGCTGCAGGCGGGATCCCACTCGAATTAAGCTGGCCGGCAATGGCCTCGTCGGCGGCTCGGTGGAGAATTACAGCGGCGCGCGGTCCGGCTTGGGCCATGGCGCGTGGCGAGTCGAATGGCTCGCTGTCTTCGAGAACGCAGCCCAACGCGAACGCGACGGAAGTTAGGTTTCCCGTGCACCTGCCGGCATTAACCCAGGCTTGGCGCATAGCCTCTGCGTTTGTGGCCGCGGTGTCGACATCGCCCGCAAAGTAAAGCCATCCTGCACCCAGCTTTGCGGTCAGTGCCCGGGACCGAGGGCCATAGGCAGATACGTGCAGAGAGATTGGCTCCTGTGTGTTGATCAGGCCCAGGCCGGGATTGAGGAATTTGATCTTGCGGGTCTTACCCTCGAACTCGGCTTCCAAGGTTTCGCCGCGGATGAGGCCTTTAACCGTTTCTATGTAGGTTTCCATATCCGCCAGCTTCATCGCTCCCAGCCCCATGGCGCGGCGTCCAGTAAAACCTGTGCCGACGCCAAAATCGATCCTACCCGGCGCTAACTTATTTAGACTTGCCAGTGCGTTTGCGGTGACTGGCGCAATCCGGTTTGTTGGAATTAGTACACCGGTACCAAGTCGAATCCGGTCCGTTTTCACCGCTGCAGCCCCCATGGCCACGAAACAGTCCGCACTTAACATTTGAGTATCGTAGAACCAGGCGCTGTTAAATCCGAGCTCTTCAGCTCGGGCGACGAGTTTCCAGGCGTCTGCGTCCGTTGCCATGGCAATTCCGAATTCCATCAATTTACTCCTGATAATTGCACGGGCTTATCGACAGTGTAGCGAGTCGGGAGACTTGGGAGAAAGAATGGGATTGTGTGGACCGGTCGCCGGAATGGCACTTAAAATGGTGATCATCTGCAATCGAAAAATTCGAGTTGTCTCCTGTCTCATATATCGTCTTCTGACGGCAAGGTCGATCGAGGCCTATACCGCGGTTGGTGGGTCGCTGCCGGATGCTTTGTTATGGCGTTCTTCGCTTGGGGCATCGGTTTTTACGGGCACGGTTTCTACATCGTATCGTTGAGCCGCATGACGGGTTGGCCGACTGCCACCCTTTCCGCCGGCGTCGCTATCTTTTGGCTCGCGAATGTCGTTGCCAGTCTCCTTTTGGGAGGTGTTGTTGATCGCTACGGGGCTCGACTGGCGATCCTATATGGCATAGTGGCTATGGCTTGCGGCTGCTTCGGGCTTGCTGCATTCGATAGTGGTTTTCTGGTGGCCCGTTGGCAACTCTTCGTCGTATTTGCCCTTATGGGTACTGCTTATCCTGGGCTTGCCGCACTGGCGATCAGCGCATCGTTGATCCCCTGGTTCAAGCAGCGTCTCGGTCTTGCCCTTGGAGTTGGGCTAAGCGGTGCTAGTGCCGGCGGGGCGGTGATGCCGCCGCTGATGACCTATCTGATGGTCGAATACGGTTTTGGACTGGCGATGGCGGGTATCGGTGTGGTTCTCGTTTTGGCGACACTACCGATCGTTGCTTTCGTCATTCGACCCCCAAAGTCGATGGAGGCTGCACAGGAGCATGGTAACGCGGTGGCTGCGGTGCGGAGGCAAAAGCCGCCGATAAATTTATTATTCACGGACACGCGGTTTTGGCTAATTGCGCTGGCCTCCTCGCTGTCGCTGGGCGCACAGGTGGGATTTCTGATGCACCAAATTCCCTTGCTACAGGAAAACTTGGGGTTGTCCGGTGCTGCGTATGCGGTGAGTGTCGCCGCGCTCAGTGCGGCCGTTGGACGCTTTGTTCTAGGTGCGCTGTGTGGCCGTATACCGCTGACTTGGCTTGCTTTGGGATGCTACCTTATTCAGGCGTCTGGTTTGGTGTTTTTTCTGATAAGTGAGACGCCACTATTGCTCTATGTGGCCTCCGCAATCGTCGGCCTTGTTATTGGCTGTATCGTGATGTTGCCGCCGTTGCTCGTCGTCGAGGGGTTGGGTGCGGAATTTTATGGAAGCGCGTATGGGATTACGGGGGCTGCCATGTTCGGCATGGGTAGCGTGACGACGGCTGTGAGTGGCTGGCTTTACGACCTCATCGGTGCTTACAACTGGTCTCTCTTGCTGATGCTCGCCCTGCATCTGGCAGCCAGCCTGCTGATCCTCTGTTACGACCGACGATGCAGGGCATTGGTGTAGCCAGTTTCTAGTTTTGCGGGAGGCGGCAGAGGTTCCTCTATTAGGCAAGGAGAGTATTCTAGAAGCCAGATCCTGCTGGAAGGCGATTAGCGTTGATCAGGGTTCGTCGATGCTAGCGCTCTTTTAGAGCCACCGCTGAAGCAGTCTGGAATAAACACGTCAAATCATCTGGCGGTGGAATGTTATCTGCCTGATCGCAGTCGGCAGGTTACCACTGAAGTTCCTAAGCAAAACGTACAGCTGATCCTTCGATTGACTAACCGAATGCCTTTAACGACAACGACAGCTCATAGCCTGTGTTCCCTTAGAGTTTGTGTTGGTCTGCATCCGCGTCACTAGACCCGTAACTCGCTATTTAATTGAAGTTGAGCCCCGTCGTGCATCTTGTTGGGCCGCAGACAGAGGTGCGTGCTGGAAACTTTGTGTTGCCTAGAAACTCAACGTTAGCAGGTTGGCAAGCCCCGTGCGGATAAGGTTCTTTAAAAAATGCACAGGGCTGCCTCGCGAGAATTACGGGTTCGATGAGATTATCAGTTTGACTATTCATCCGAGCCAGATGGACACGCAGGCGTCGTTAAGATGAATATCGGAAATGGCAAGTTGGCTGACGAGCGAGAATAAGGAAGGTGTTCCGATGAACTATGAAGACAAATCCCCGAAGATCGTGCGTGAGGCTGAAGTGCCGACCTTTGGCCCCGGCCACGACGAATCGCACTACATTTCGGTGCCCATCAAGCAGTTCTACAGCCTGGAAAGTGTAGGCAATGTAGGTGTTTGCATGATGGAACCTGGTGATGAAACTGTAGTGTTCGCCATCGAAGAAAATGATGACGGCACCGCTGCACATCAATATGGGCCTTGCGACGAGTTTTATTACATCTTGGAGGGTGAGTTCACTCTATGGTGGGGCAAGGACGCGGACGCGCTGGAAAATTCCGCGATACTGAAGCCGGGCGATTGCACCCACTATCCTACCGGTTGGAAATACAAAGTGAAGAATTCCGGCGACGTCCCGGCGAAATTCGTTTATTTCCTAACCTCGCCGCCAGGGATCGTCCGTCGCTTCGATTAATCGCTCCGGTGGCGGTATTAGACGCTAGAGGAATCGACGCGTTGAACACTGTTCCGCAATCGTTGCCGGCGGCCATCGTCTGGATGCTGGGCGCTGTCGTCGCTTTGACCACCATGGCGGTAGCGGGACGGGAGCTGGCCGAGGTGATCTCGATCTTCGAGATCATGTTTTTCCGCAACCTGATCTGTCTGATTATCATCGTTGTGCTGGTATGGCAGTCTGGACAACGGCTGTTCGCCACCCAGCGCCTACCGCTGCATGGGTTGCGTAACACGATCCATTTTGCGGCGCAGGTTGGCTGGTACTATGGCTTGATTCATCTGCCTCTGTCCGAAGTCTTCGCTATTGAATTCACCGCACCGATCTGGACCGCGATCCTGGCGACCCTATTTCTCGCCGAACGGCTCACTGCGATTCGTATAGCCGGGACACTGCTAGGCTTCATAGGTGTGCTGATCGTGCTGCGGCCCGGTATAGCGGTGATCGATCCCGCGGCGCTGGTAGTGCTGGGCAGCGCTATGGGGTTTGGCATGATGTTTGTTATCACGCGTTCGCTGGCCTCGAGCGATACGGCGTTGACCATTCTTTTCTACATGAACCTGGTCCAGTTACCGCTCAGTACCGCACTGATGCTGCCAGATTGGGTTGTGCCACCGGTGGATTTATGGCCGTGGATTGCTGTGACTGGCTTGGCTGGCCTCGCCTCGCATTACTGCTTTGCCAGGGCGTTCGCGCTGGCAGATGCGGCCCGGGTCGCACCCATCGACTTTTTCCGTCTGCCTGTTGCTGCTTTAGTTGGTTACCTGCTCTACCAGGAACCAACCAGCATGTTCGTATGGTTAGGGGCCGCGGTTATCATTGTTGGTAATCTCATGAATTTGCAGAGCGACCGAGCACGCTGATCGTTTGAAGCTTGCCTCTACTCCCCGGAGAGCGGAAAATTATACGGGATCGGCAATAAATAGGGTCGGCTTCATGAAACAATTCAGAATTCCGGCGGCCTTCATTCGCGGTGGAACGAGTAATGCGATCGTCTTCCATCAGAAAGATCTGCCGAAGGATAGGGCACAGTGGGATGCCATTTTCCTTGCGGCGATAGGCAGCCCCGATCCGAACGGGCGGCAGCTGAACGGCATGGGCGGCGGCATTTCGTCCTTGAGCAAAATTTGCATTGTCGGCCCGTCGACACACCCCGATGCAGATATCGACTACACTTTCGCGCAATGCGCGGTGCGTGATGCTGCTGTTGATTATGCGGGCAATTGCGGCAACATGTCGTCGGCTATGGGACCGTTCGCGGTGGACGAAGGATTGGTGGCTGTGGAAGGTGGAGAGGCTTTGGTACGGATCCACAACACCAACACGAACAAGATCATTCACTCTCGGTTCCCTGTCGATGAAGGCATGGCGGCAGTGGACGGTGTTTTGATGTTGCCTGGTGTTTCCGGGACCGGAGCACCAGTTCGCATGGAATTCGTCGAACCTGGTGGCGCCGGTTCGGGCGCACTGCTGCCGACTGGCAATGTCGTCGATATGCTCGATGTCGAGGGGCTTGGATCGATAGAGGCTTCGCTCGTCGATGCAGCAAATCCCGGCGTGTTCGTCGCCGCAGAATCGCTTGGCGTCGTCGGAAACGAGATGCCGGCTGATCTGGATGCCGATACGGATTTGATGGCGCGGTTACAGGCGATCCGCAAGGCCGGGGCAGCGGCGATGGGATTGAAGTTCTCGCCTGCCTTGCCGATGATCGGCTTCGTCGCACCACCGATGGACGCGAATTTGCTGTCAGCCGAAACTGTTCCTGAAGCTGATGGCGATCTTGTCGGACGGATGGTGTCGATGGGCAATATTCACCGCGCGCTGCCGCTAACCGGCACCTTGTGTATGACTGTTGCGGCACGTATTAAAGGCACTGTTGTTAACCGGGTGGCGCGGACTGTGCCCGATCCAAATGACGCACTGCGCATTGTTCAGCCATCCGGGGTGATCCATTGTGCGGCAGACGTCATTCAGCTGGACGGTGCATGGCACGCGGTGAAAGCAGGCGTCTTGCGCACGCAACGGCGCTTATTTGACGGCTACGTTTACATTCCAGCCTCTTCGGTGGCAGCATATGGGTCGTAACGGCGTGATTCAGGAGGAGGCTAAAACCATGAGCAACATCGAAGTATTGCCTATAGCAGGCGCGGTTGGAGCGGAAATTTGCGGGGTCGACTTATCGGAACCGCTGAACAACGCGAATTTGGCGCAGATCCGCAAAGCTTTCGCCGATCATGTGGTTATTTTTTTCCGCGACCAAAAGATCACACCGGAGCAACATCTGGCCTTCGGTGCTCATTTTGGCGAATTTGATGTTCACAGATTTGCAGCAGGCTTGCCCGATCATCCAGAAGTGATGCCGGTCGTTAAGGAAGCGGATGACAACGGTGGTAACTTCGGTGGTCTTTGGCATTCCGACGTTACATTTTACGAAAAGCCAGCGCTCGGTTCGATCCTCTACGCTTTAGACGTCCCGACATATGGTGGTGATACTATGTTCGCCAGCCAATATCTTGCCTATGAAACCCTGTCTGACGGCATGAAAGAGATGTTGGAGGGGATGACAGCAATACATAGTGCGAAACGCGTCTATGGTAACCAAGGCACGTCCATCAACCGCTTCGGTGCAGAGGTCAAGTCGATGAAAGTGCGGGCCGGAGATGACGCGGAAGCGGAGATGGAACACCCGGTTATCCGCTATATTCCGGAGTCGGGCCGACGGTGTCTATTCGTGAACCCGGTCTATACGATCCGCTTTGCGGGCTGGACGGAAGAGGAAAGCAAACCACTACTTGATTTCCTTCACACCCACGCGGTGAGGCCGGAGCATACCTGCCGTTTCAAATGGGAGACTGGATCGGTTGCGTTCTGGGACAACCGAGCGACGCAACACTACGCGTTGAACGACTATCATGGACAACGCCGCGAAATGCACCGGGTGACAATCGTTGGCGAACGGCCGATGTCGATTAGTGAAGGCGAGCGGGCTAAGGCTGCTTAAGCCGCTTCGGATAATTCTATAAAGGCGGGAACCGCAAGGGCGGCGAATACTATTGCTGTAGGGATATCAGCCTCACTGTACCAGCCTGCTTTATGCAGGATATTCAGAGTGCCTAGCACTTTGCCCTTATGGGCAACGGGGATGTTGAGGATCGCTTCGCAGCCCAGCGAAAAGATGATCTCGTGGTCGAAGAATACTTCGCGGATATCGGTTGCGTTGTAGCCGATATAGGGCCGGCCTTCGACCAAGAGCTGCTGTGTCCAGGGCAGATTGTTAGGCGGTTTTCGTCCACCAACCAGATAGGTTTCTGGCTGGTTCGAATAATAGCGTTCAACACCGATTTCCGGCCCATGATACAACAATGCCGTATAGAGCCTGTGCCCGAATACGGCGTCCAATGCCGGGTCTAACGCTTTTAAGATATCGTCCGCGCTGTCGCCTTTGGCCGAGGCGTCGGCGACCGCTTGAAAATAGGAAAGTGGGTCGACTGTGTTTACGTGGCTCATGATCAGGATCTTTTTTTGTTGTCCCAGTTCTGACGTTGCTTAACCTATTAGAGATGGCGGATATGCCCGCGGATGCGCATGGGCCCCAGGTGAAGGATACCAGCATAATGGACCGAGACCGAACCTATTTCCTACTGCTGAACATCGGACATTTCCTCGACCACCTGTTCATGCTGGTCTTCGCGACGGTGGCGGCATTGGTGCTCTACCGCGAATGGAATGTCGGCTATGCTGAGTTGCTGGCCTATGCGACCCCGGGCTTCTTCGCTTTCGGCCTATTTTCCGTACCCGCAGGCTGGATAGCCGATAAATGGAGTAAGGACGGCATGATGTGCGTCTTCTTCATCGGTATTGGCTTGGTCTCGATTGCGACTGGTTGCGCGCAAACACCGCTGCAGATCGGCATTGGTCTCTTCGTGATCGGTATGTTTGCGGCGATCTATCATCCGGTAGGCCTCGCGATCGTCACGATGAGGTGGAAGGACACCGGAATGCGCATCGCCATGAATGGCGTTTGGGGTAATCTGGGTGTCGCGGCGGCGGCTCTGATCACCGGCTATCTGATCGATTTCTCTGGCTGGCGCATGGCATTTATCCTCCCAGGGGCGTTCGCGATCGCCATGGGACTGGCCTATTTTGTGCTGCGGCGAGATGAATTTCGGGCCGGTCTGGATGTAAAAAATAACAAGGGGCCCGCTATGGTTGGTCCCATGTCGAGTTCATACCGCTCAGCGATCATTCGTGTTGCAATAATTGTCTTCGTGACCGCGGCGGTCGGGTCGATCATCTTTCAGTCGACGACTTTCGCCTTGCCGAAGATTTTTGACGAGCGGCTGCAGGGCTTGGCGACTGAACTGTCCGGTTTGCTGGAAGGTTTTGCGGACGGCAATGAGGATGGCCTGGCGGCGGTTATAGGCACGTTGGCCTTTGTGGTTTTCGCGGTTGCCTCCATCGCGCAGCTTATAGTCGGTAGTATGCTCGACCGTTACGGTCCACGTAACGTGTATATGGTTGTCGCCCTGATCCAAATCATCTTCTTCGCCCTGATGCCGGGCCTGACGGATGGTATTGCACTGGCCGTTGCTTTCGGCTTCATGCTGGGCGCGTTCGGCCAAATCCCAATCAACGACTACATGATTGGCAAAACGGCCAGTGGCGCCTATCGGGCGCGCATCTATGGTGTCCGCTACGTAGTAAGTTTTACCGTGCTCGCGGCATCATTACCGATGATCGCGTTCGTATACGACAATTGGGGTTTCGACACATTATTTTTGATTTTGGCTGGCGCTGCAATCGTGATAATGGGCGCAGTGCTGAGCCTGCCCAAGTCGCTGCCGCAGCCAGATTCGGGACCTGCACCAGCAGAATAGGGGCATATCGCGGGCGTTGGGTTTTCGGCTATAATTTAGTGTCTGATCAAACCAATTGAGCCTTAAAGATGCTAGAAACGGCCGCAGAAAGTGAACCCACTGTGCCAATGCCTGAAGGCCCAATTTCGGGGCCGGCAGCATGGTATGGCAAAGCGATGGAAGCCTCCACGTCTTGGATCCATGCGCTTACCTCTGCTGAGCTTTCTGAACTGCACTTTGCCTTGAGTTCGGTTCGCGCCGCAGGTCTCAATATCGCTAATGTTACGCGGGACCAGTTTCCTTTGCCATCGTTTGGGTCAACCTTGGACCGATTGCGCGGTGATGTTTTGCGTGGCAGGGGCTTTGTCCTAATCCGTGGGCTACCACTCGACCGCTATTCGCTGGAAGATGCAGCGCTGATCTACTGGGGCATTGGTTGCTATTTCGGGCGCGCGGTGCCGCAGAACGGTAAGGGTCATCTGCTTGGTCATGTGATTGACATGGGGCGTCATGAACACGATACGAACGCGCGTATCTATCAAACCTCGGCACGGCAGACCTACCATGTAGATACCTGTGACATCGTATCGTTGCTTTGCTTTGAGAAAGCAAAATCAGGTGGGTTGAGCAGCTTGGTTAGCGCAGTCACGATTTTTAACGAAATGCTCTCGCGTCGGCCAGATTTGGTGCGGGTGCTGTTTCGACTATTTGATGCGGATCGCCGAGGAGAGGTGCCGCCTGGCCGCAACCCCTACTATACCGCTCCCGTCTTTGCCTGGTATGAAGGAGAACTCACTAGCCAACTCGTGCGGCGCTATATCGAGTCTGCACGGCGGTTCCCGGAGTTGCCGGCGTTGGCACAAGAGGAAAAAGAAGCCCTCGACTTGTTTGAAACGCTAGCGGATGAACTAGCGATGTTTATGGATTTCGAACGAGGCGATATGCAATTTGTGCATAATCATCAAATCTTGCACGACCGAACGGCGTTTGAAGACTATCCAGATAAGAAGCGGCACTTGCTTCGGCTTTGGCTGTGCCCGCCGGACGGACGGCCTCTGCCAGAAAGTTTCTCTGACAAATATAATGGTCAGATCAAAATTGGCGATCGCGGTGGCATGTTTATCGAAGGTGCGATGCCGCACGTCTCACTGGAACCAGTGTGACGGTTATGGTCTTATAGCGCGCGTTTCTAGCGATGGAGAGTACGATGCAAAAACCCACCGGTTCATTCGTGGCTATGATTACTCCGTTCAATCGGGACGGATCTATTGATTACGGCGGTTTCCGAACACTGCTGGATTTCCAGGAACGTAACGGCACCAGTGTTGTGCTCATAATGGGCTCTACTGGTGAGGTTTCAATGCTGAGCCAGGAAGAACGGCATCGCATCGTTGAGGAAACTATTAAGTTCAAGACCGGTGGGATGCAGTTCTATTATGGCTGCACCGGGAACAACACGCAGACTACTATAGATTATGTACAGCACGCTGCGGCGAACGGCGCGGACGGTACAATCATTGCAGCGCCAGCCTATATCTGCGCGCCAGAAGCCGATATCGAACAATTTTTCTTCGATGTAGCAGAGGCGAGCGACATTCCGGTTGGCATCTACAATAACCCGCCCCGCGTGGCGACGGATCTATCGGCCGAGGCGATCTTGCGTTTGGCTAAACATCCGAACATTGTGGTGAACAAAGAATCTACCGGTCGGGTTGGGCAGGCAGCAAAGCTGGCTGCCGGCAATCCGGACATGTCGCTGATGTGCTGCGACTCGCCCAATCTCGGTCTAGTCGTGCCGACAATGTCGCTCGGCGGACAGGGTACAGCGAACATGTCGGGCAACATCATCCCGGCTGAGATGGCGGTCATTTCCAAGCCGTGGGACAATTTCGAGGATGCGGAGAATTTCAAACGGATGTGGCTGCGGATGCTGCCGATGCTGCACTTTACATACTCTGCGATCAATCCAGTGCCCGTGAAATCGCTGATGCGCGCTGTCGGTCTGCCGGCGGGCGACTTACGGCGGCCGCTAACAGGCTTTCAAGGTGAAGCGCTGCTGCGTGGACTCGATATTTTGCGCGAACTTGAGCTTGACAAGCAGTACGGGTTTACCATGGCGGTGGCAGCCGAATAGGGGCTATTCGCGAGAGATCATCTCTAGCACCATTACGTTAAAAATATCAGGTTTTTCGTACATCACCCAGTGGCCCGCACCATTGATGACACGGAAGTCGATGCTTGGATGGATGCTGCGGAATAGTTTTTTGCGACGTTCCAGACCATCACCGGTGGCGTCGTCCATTTCGCCGTAAATTGCATTCATATTGGCCGTGATGTTGGGCAGTACCCGCGCAAGTGTGTCTGTTCGCGCGATGAGCGGACTTTTCACCCGGGCGCGTTTTACGGTTTCCTGTTGCAGATATAGCGCAAGATCATCGATCTTATTTACGTCGTGGAACATGATGACGGAGAGATTGTGTCGGTGCGCGTCGACGAGCTCTTGCTTCGCCATGTGCGGCCGGATCTTGGCAAGCGGTGGTCGTTCCGTCGTTCGAGGAATACCGAGTCCGCCAGGTGCGACAACCACAAGATTGCGTACTCGATCGCCCATGATAGATGCAACATGGCCGCCGAGCAGACCGCCGAAGGAAAACCCGACGAGGTCGAAGTTTGACGGTGCGGGGATCAGTTGCTTGATGCCCTCGACGATAACGGCCGCGAGTTTTTCTCCGCTGTGGGGTAGGGGAACGGATGCGGAATCGCCCAGACCTGGATTGTCCGCGACGAAGACGCGCCGGCTCTGTGACAAGTATCCGATATTTTTTATCCAATGACGCCAGGACCCGTAGCCGCCATGCAACAACACTAGTGGTGGCCCTTCGCCCCAGATCCGCCAGACCATCTCACCGTCGTAACAAGGCGTTGTCAGCCGCTCGCCTGACGCCTCGAACTGCCGATCGATCTCCGCCGGTGTGAGGTCGGCGTTCAGTATCTCTTCCATGGGAATCGTTTCCAAATTTATAAAGTGCTTGGATTGACGACGCAGTTAGGATCGATTGGGTCGCCATTTAGGATTTTATAGGCATTTTCCACTGCCATGATGCCCATGCGTTCGAAGGATTCATGGCTCACGCCAGCGATATGCGGGCTAAGCAGAACGTTTGGCAAACCCCAAAGGGAGTGATCCTTCGGCGGTGCCTCGATGTCGAATACATCGATCCCTGCAGCAGTGATGCTGCCGGTTCGTAAGGCCTTGACTAGGGCCTCTTCATCCACAATCCCGCCACGGGCACAGTTAATCAGGTAAGCGGTCGGTTTCATCTGCATGAAACGGGCCGCGTCAATCATTCCTTCGGTCTCGTCGGTGCGCGGGCAATGTATGCTTAAGATATCCACATCGGCGATGAAATCGTCGAGCGCGGCCGCGCGTGTCACGTCACCGAAGAACGCATCGTGCTTTAGGTACGGATCGTAGGCGGTGATGCGGACACCGAAGGGCTGCAGTAGCTTCGCCAATGCGCTGCCATTGCCACCGAATCCGATTAACCCTACATGTTTACCTTGCAGTTCGATGCCTTGAAAGGTTGCTTTCTCCCACTTGCCCTCGCGGACACTGGCATCAAGACGCCGGAAATCTTTCATCAGAGCAATCATCATGCCGAGCGCGTGCTCGGCAACCGATTGAGAATTTGAATTGCGGCCGTTAACAACCGGAATGCCTTTTCGCGTCGCGTGTGCGACATCCACATTGTCAACGCCGATGCCGTTCTTAGATAGGACCCGCAGGCTGGCCGACGCATCGATGACTTGCGCGTCGATCTCGCCAATGCGGACGATGATACCGTCCACCTGCTCCTGCGACGCGATATCGAAGATCATAGAGTCAGGTGAGCCGTCCGGTATCGTGAAAACCGTGGCCTTGTGTGTCTCCAACATCTCCATCGCCTTTTCAGCCAACGTTGGTGCAGTAATAAGTATTTTGTAGGGCAAGTGCGAACCTATCGAGAATTTTCGAGTACGGTGGTCGAGCCAGCCGCCGCGGCGTTTATACTGTGCGGGATCGAGAAAAAGAAACTCCAGGGAACAAAAGATGACGGAGAAAACGTCCGACGATATCACTACAGTTGCACTGCTGGGGCTCGGCGAGGCTGGGACAGCGATTTCCCGGGGTCTTGCGGAACACTGGCTTAGCAAAGATGCGACGCGACGTCTCATCGGGGTAGATACGGCACAGAAGGATAATGTCCGCGGACCGGCTATTACCGAACGAGCGCAAGAGATAGGTGTCGAGCTTGATGACCGTTACACCGAGGCGCTGGGCACCGCCGGCCTGGTAATTTCTGTGGTGACGGGTACAGACGCTAAGGGAGCTGCAGAGGCCGCACGCGAGTGGCTTACGCCAGGGACGCTGTATCTTGATGTCAATACATTGACGGGCAAGCAGAAGGCCGATATCGCGGCTCTGGTAGAGGCGGTGGGAGTTCACTATGTGGATATCGCGGCAATGGGTGGTTTTAGTACGTACGGCTATCGCGCACCATTCGTGCTGTCCGGGCCGATGGCTGAGCGGGCGGCTGCTTGGATGAAGCCGCTCGGATTCGATGTAAGCGTGATGAGCAACTGCGCTGGCGACTCTTCATCGGTCAAGATAATCCGCTCAATCATGGTAAAGGGACTTGAGGCGCTTGGTGTTGAATGCATGGTTGCAGCTCACCGGGCGGGTTTGACGGAGGAAGTGCTCGCCTGTTTTGCGGATATCGACGACCGCACCTTTCCCGGTATGGTCAAGTCGCTGACTGCCAGCCATACAAACCACGCCAAGCGCCGCATGGAGGAAGTCGAAAAGGTGATGGAAAACCTTGCAGAGCTTGGCATGGAGCCGATTATGTCTGCTGCGACGCGCCGATCGCATGCACGAACGGTCGAAGCTGCGATCCAGCCAGCTGATGGCATCAACCCGTCCTTCGAAGATGCGTTGAAATTGCTAAGTGAGAAGGTTGTGAAGGGTCTGAATTCAAGTTGAAAGAGGTGAAGAGGTGACTGCTGACATTAAGATTTACAACCCGGAGAGCCTCGGCACGCCGCTGGGCCAATACTCACAGATTACGCGGGTAAAGGCTTCCGAGTTTTTGTTCATTGCCGGCTCGCTGTCAGCCGATAATGATGGCAATTCCATTGGTATTGGCGACTTCGACGCTCAATGCTCCCAGGTCTTTGGGAATATTGAAAAAGCTTTGTCGGCTGAGGGCGTAGGTTGGGGCAATGTGGTGCAGTTCACCACCTATCTGGTGCACAGTCAGGACATTCCTAACTTCATGGAATTTCGTCTGCGCGAGTTTCCGAACTTCTTTCCGAACGGTGCATACCCGCCGAACACACTGCTCATGGTCGATCGACTAGTGAAGGAGGAGTTCCTTGTCGAAGTTCAGACGATTGCGGCGGTTTAGGCCGTGCTCTGTTGTCAACTGTCGATCAACTTCGTCACGCAGTTGCTAACTTACAGCGCAGCGTAAGGTGAGTTTTTGTGACTGCAGGATCCAGAGTTAAATTCTTGGTCGGAGGCGCAGCTGCCCAGTACCGTTTCCAACGTATCCCTTAGTTATTGAAAAGCGATTTCCGTGATGCCTATCTCGCGTCATTCGCAACGAATGGTGCATCCATCTTGCTAGATTGACGTAGCTGAAAAGCGGTCAGGCTTGTGTTGGAAGGTTCGATTCCGTATCCGGGTCGAGTGGGTAAATTGGGCGTCGGACATTTTTCCAAGGGAACAGACTGTAGTCGGATGTGCAGGTGCCGGGGCCGGAAACCATGACGATGTGCTTGGCGATCGGTTCGAATCCAGCGCGGAAATGCTGACGGCTTTTCAGCAGCACGTATTTTTTGCGCGACGGGTCGATACCCACATGCGTATAGGCACCGACGTCGAATGGCTCATAACGGCCTTCGCTGATCACGATCTCAATTTTACCGGTATCGAGCACGGCACATCGACCGATATTGAACTTTACTCCGGTGAACATCGGGCCGGTGATCGTGAAGCTGCCATCGGTGATACGCCGGACGATGCCTGTCACCTCTAGAGGCTCACCCTTCAGGCCCATAGCAGGCATGTCAATTTTTCCGCCAAGTTGGACCGTGACGGTGGCACCGACGCCGGCATCGATGAGCTGTCCTACAGTCGCTGGATCGCAGAATGGGCCAGCGCACACATTGTCCAGATCCTGGCGGATCACCTCGGCTAGTACCGCCATGACGTCCTGATTGCCGCCCGACCCGGTATTATCGCCATGATCGATCAGGATCACCGGTCCTTCGTCGAGCGTTTTTGCGTGTGAGACTGATTTTTCGATCGGCTCGACTGGGAAGACGAATTCTTCGCGCCTATTCCAGCCTTCTTGCATGATGTCGTAAAGCAGACGTTCCGCACTGTCCTTGTTGCCGTCTGCGACCACGACGGCACTCAACCCCACATGCGGTATGTCGGCCAAAGGAAAGCAGCCGAAGATTGAGGCGTTCAGCACCTCACCCGAACGTTCCGCTGCGATCGCTTTGGTATACATATCCTTCATCGGCTGCATCGAAGGTGCGTGGCGGTTCATGTGAGTAAGGACTGGCAGCGAGTGCCATGCCATCACAGGTTTTACCTCGCCGTTCAATGTGCGTATCAAAGAGCGGCCGGCGCGCGCACCGGTTTCGTACATGTCGATGTGCGGATAGGTTTGGTAGCCAGCTATGACTGTTGCATTTTCGACAATCGCTGCTGACAAATTGGTATGAAAATCGAGTGCGACGGCAATCGGCAAGTCGGGTGCCGCGGCGCGGATGCGTGTCAGTAGGTCGCCTTCGCCATCGTTGTGAACCTGCGTCACCATGGCACCGTGTAAATCGAGGAATAGCCCGTCGCAGCCTTGTTCGATCGTTTCGATAATCGCTTCGG
>PBDC01000069.1 GCA_002717185.1 Rhodospirillaceae bacterium | reverse complement strand
TATTTACCAAAAAGAGAAGTAGAGAGAACACTTGAGAAAATTTTACAATTTTTCTCTTTAAAACTTGCAAAAGGATCTAGAATTGAAATTAGAGATTTCGGAACCTTTTCGATAAAAATTAGGAATTCTCGTGTTGGAAGAAATCCTGCAACTGGAAGGAGCCCGAAAAGTGATCGCCGAAATCGGCCACTTTGCGCTAATGCTGGCCATGATCGTTGCGCTTGTGCAATCGGTACTGCCAATGGCGGGCGCCGCGAAAGGAAACCACAGCTGGATGGCGACGGCCGCCCCTTCGGCGGTCGTGCAATTTCTTTGCACTGCGACGGCGTTTGCTTGCCTGCTGTACAGTTTTTCAGTCAGCGATTTTACCGTCATCAACGTGGCGGAAAATTCAAATTCATTGCAGCCGATGATCTACAAGATCTCGTCAACTTGGGGGAACCATGAGGGATCGATGGTTCTTTGGGTCTTAATACTAGCTTTGTTTGGTGCGATGGTGGCGTTGTTTGGCGGTAATTTGCCGCCGACCCTAAAGGCGCGAACCCTCTCTGTGCAGTCGATGATCGCTTTCGGTTTCCTACTGTTCATCCTTGCCACCTCGAACCCGTTCGAGCGGCTCAGCCCGCCACCGATCGACGGCCGTGACCTCAACCCACTGCTGCAGGATATCGGTTTGGCTATGCATCCGCCGATGCTCTATGTCGGCTATGTTGGGTTCTCAATTTCCTTTTCCTTTGCGATAGCCGCCTTGATAGAAGGCAAGGTCGACGCGGCGTGGGCCCGCTGGGTCCGGCCATGGACGCTGCTCGCCTGGATTTTCCTGACCGCGGGTATTCTGCTTGGGAGCTGGTGGGCTTATTACGAGCTCGGTTGGGGCGGCTGGTGGTATTGGGATCCGGTCGAGAACGCCTCTTTCATGCCGTGGCTTGTCGGAACAGCGCTACTGCATTCCGCAGTCGTCGTTGAGAAACGAGACGCACTCAAGACCTGGACTATCCTGCTGGCAATTTTGACCTTCTCGCTCAGCCTCATAGGTACATTCTTGGTCCGCTCTGGTGTGCTTACGTCGGTGCACGCTTTTGCCACGGACCCGGAGCGAGGCGTGTTCATCCTGGCGCTACTGGTGATCGCCATTGGTGGCAGCTTGGCGTTGTACGCTTGGCGTGCACCGGGGCTGAAGGGCGGCGGCCTTTTCGCGCCAATTAGCCGCGAGGGTGGCTTGATACTTAACAATCTGCTGTTAACCACTGCTTGTGCTACTGTATTTATTGGCACGCTCTACCCGCTACTGCTCGATGCGATCACCGGTGACAAGATCTCAGTAGGCCCACCTTTCTTCAATGCTACCTTCGTGCCGCTTATGATTCCGCTGATCATCGCTCTGGGATTTGGGCCTATGCTGTCCTGGAAGCGCGGCGATTTGAAAGGTTTGGTGCAGCGTCTGCAATTCGCTCTGATCGTGGCCGCCGTGGTTACCGTCATCGCAGCCTACATCACGTGGGGTCGTTCAATTTTTGGCGCGATAGGGCTTGGCCTATCCGGTTGGCTTGCCGCTGGTGTGCTGATCGACTTTGGATCACGCATTGGCATTGGCCGTGCGAGTTTTGGCGACGTATTGCGCCGCACCATCGGTTTGCCCCGCGCCGCCTGGGGTATGACGCTGGCTCATCTGGGCTTCGCCGTCCTGTGCGCCGGTGCGACCGGCGCCTCCGTCTGGGAAGATGAGGCTATAGAGAGCATCAAGGCTGGAGATTCGATCGCTATCGCCGGGTACGAGTTTGGGCTCCGCAATGTCGACAATATACGTGGACCGAATTATGTGGCAGAGCGCGGCGTCTTTACAGTCAAGAAGGATGGCGCTGTGCTGACGACATTAGCACCGGAACGCCGCCGTTACCTGGTGCAGGGAACAGATACGACTGAAGCCGCGATCTACAGCAATGGCATTGTCGACCTTTACGCCGTTCTGGGAGAACCCCAAGGTCAGGGCCGGTGGATCGCCAAGGTGTACTTTAGGCCGCTGGTTCCTTGGATCTGGCTAGGTGGTATGATCATAGTGCTAGGTGGGATTGTCTCCCTGACCGACCGGCGGCTGCGCGTCGGCGCACCTACTCGACGACGGGCGCCGACATCGGCGCGCGAACCGGTGCCCGCGGAGTAGAAAACCCATGCCGCGCCTGCTGTTCGTTCTTCCGCTGCTGTTATTCGGCGCTATAGCGGCCTACTTTGCAGTCGGGCTGACCAAGGATCCACGCCTGATACCTTCGGCCTTGATCGATAAGCCAGCTCCAGATTTTGATTTGCCATCGCTTCATGATGGCAAGGAGGGCTTGGCAAGAGCCAACCTGGGTGGCGAGGTCAAGCTAGTGAATGTTTTTGCTTCCTGGTGCGTGCCCTGCAAGGTCGAACATCCGGTATTCATGCGCTTTGCGGAAGTGAACGACACACCGCTCTACGGCATAAACTACAAGGATAAAAAGAACGATGCCGTGGCCTGGTTGAAGCAGCTCGGCGATCCTTACCAACGCATTGGCCAGGACCTCAGCGGCCGCGTCGGGATCGAATGGGGCGTCTATGGTGTGCCCGAAACCTATGTCGTTGATCGAGAGGGACGCATTCGCTACCGCCATGTTGGCCCCGTTTTGCCGAACGCAATGAGGGACAATATCCTGCCGATGATCGAGGAGTTAAAGAAGTGAAGGCGTTCGTTCTTGGCCTCGCCATGGTCGTCCTGTCCGGTCTCGGTGCCTTGGCGGTAAATCCCGATGAGGTGCTGGACGACCCGCTGCTGGAAAAGCGCGCACGCGCACTGTCGGTGAACATTCGCTGCCTGGTTTGCCAGAACCAATCGATTGATGACTCTAACGCCGAGTTGGCGCGCGACCTTCGTATTCTCGTACGCGAGCGTCTCGTCGCTGGCGATAGCGATACCGAAGTCCTCAGTTATCTGATCTCGCGCTATGGAGACTTTGTCATGCTGAAGCCTCCGTTTAAGGGGTCGACCTACATCCTTTGGTTTGGCCCGCTCCTGGTTTTTGGGCTCGCCGCGATCGGTCTCGTCGTATACTTCCGTCGGCGTCAGACTGAATTTGCCGATGCCGGTGACATCTCCGGTCGCCTTAGTAATGAGGAGCGGGACAGACTGACCCGGTTGCTCGATAGGGATGACGGATGACTGTGTGGGTCATTGCCATCGTTATGTCGATCGTGGCTGCGGTCGGGATGCTGCTGCCGTTGATCTGGCGGCGCGAACGAGAAGACGATTCCGCCGCCTATGATATCGAGGTCTACAGAGACCAGCTTGATCAGGTTGGACAGGATTACGACCGCGGTCTTCTTTCAGTTGAGCAGGCGCAGGCGGCTAAGACGGAGATATCGCGCAGGCTTTTGCAGGCGGATACACAGCTCCAAGCGTCGATTGGCCGCTCTGTGAACGCAACAAATAGGGGACAAATTGCTTTGATCGTATTTGTCGCCCTGATCGTGCCGATTGGTGCACTGGGTTTCTACGGGTATCAGGGCAAACCGAACGTCGCCGGTATGCCTTTCGCGGAGCGCGCTTCGGAGCGGCCTCAGACCGCTCAGGGCGGGCAAAGCAGAACGCCGATGAACCTAGATGCTGCCGCCGCTCAACTGCAGCAGCGGTTGCTGAAAGACCCGGACAATTTGGAAGGCTGGCTGCTGCTAGCGCGTACCTATATGTCGATTCAGCGCTACCCTCAGGCGGTCACCGCCTACGAAAAGGCACTCGGTCTTGAAGGTGGCAATGCCGATATCAAAACGGACTACGGTGAAGCGCTTTATCTCGCCGCGGGTGAAGTGGTCACGCCAGCAAGCCGTATCGCCTTCGAAGAAACCCTAAAGAATAAGCCCGGAGACCCGCGCCCGCGATACTATCTGGCTTTGGCTGAATACCAGGCCGGTGACATACAAAAGGCGCTCGATGGCTGGGCGGCATTGGTCGGCGATTCTCCAGCTGATGCTCCCTGGTTGCCTTCGGTGCGTCAGCGCGCTGCTGACGCTGCTGAGGAACTCGGGCTCGATGTGACGGCGATCCTGCCACAACCATTACCACCACGCGGCGGCGTGGAGGAACCCCGTCAGGTTGCCCGGGCTCCTTCGCACACAAGCATAGAAGAAGCGGCCAACCTAACCCCTGCAGAACGGGCCGAACGCATCCAAGGGATGGTCGAAGGGTTGGCGTCGAAGCTGGAGGACAACCCACGAGATTTCCAGGGTTGGATGCAGCTCATACGCTCCTACGCTGTTCTTGATGAAAGGGACAATGCTATAGAGGCCCTGGCCAGGGCCCGCGAGGTGTTCGCGAGAGCGCCGTTCCCAAAACAGCAGCTTGCCGCTCTGGCCGGGCAGCTTGGCCTCGAAGGCGAGGCGCCGCGCGGTCCAACCGAAGAGGACGTGAAGGCGGCGCAAGAGATGTCTCCGGAAGACCGACAGGAGATGATAGAATCTATGGTCACGCAATTGGCGGAACGGTTGCAGGAGAACCCAAACGACCTCGTCGGCTGGACGCGTCTTGTGCGGTCGTACACTGTCCTGGGCAAGCAAGAAAAGGCCATCGAGGCCCTGGTTTCCGCGCTCAAGGTGTCGCCTGATAATTTGGAGCTACTTGTCCTGTACGGCCGGACCGAGCGGGCGATGCACGGCAACCGGTCGACACCTGAGTCGCTTGATGCCATGCGCAAGGTCCTCGCGCAGGCACCAAATCATGTTGAGGCGCTCTGGTATCTTGGTGGCGCAGCAGCTGAAGCCGGCAACAAAGAAGAAGCGCGGTCGCTGTGGGAGCGGGCCATTGCGCAATTCCAGGCCGGTGCCCCGGAACGTGCGCAACTGCGCGCACGGATCGATCAATTGAAGTAGTTAAAGCTAATCCGTCGTTGATTTGATCCACAGTTATCAAATTACCAAAAACTTCACGATTTACGACCCATCCCGATTGAGGCTACTTCGATGGGTACATCTTCGGGGAATTTGCGGCGATAAGCAGCATCAGCCTGCTTGATCAACGTGGCGACATACTGATGTAGTTGAAGGTACGGACCTTTACTGAGGAAGGTGACAGCATGTTTATTATGGAGCTGATTACCGCCCGACGGGACCGACGCGTGTCCGTTGTCGAGGGCTTAGGCTTGCCGGAAATGTCATTAACCGCCGTGAGATCAAGAACTGAGTGCACGAAATAGAGAATGAAGCCTGGCAGCAATGCGAATACTTCAATAACAGAGGCAGTGGCTCACGCCTCTTTCGGCAAGAAGATGAAATTGAACACGTAATCTTCGCGAATTTCCGGCTTTCGATGATGGCGGTTACCGTCGAAGACGTCGATTGGCTGTAATACGCCGTGGCGCAGAAACAGGCCGCGATAGCCTAGTGCCTCTACCGCAGCGATGGCCTCCTCAATCGGTTGTTTGGTGTGCGCTTCCTCTATCTCGATCAATAGGGAAGGGTGGTCGCGGCCGATCGTCTCCCGCGCACCAGCCAGCACGGACTGTTCGAATCCTTCCACGTCGATCTTGATAAACCCAATATTTTCGATGTTGAGGTCGTCGATTCGCTTTGTCTTGACCTCGACCCCCATGTAATCGTCCGCGACCTTGATGTCGCTGAGGCTCGCCCCCTGGTTTGAAAATCCGCCGCGCCGATGCCGTGGCACGCGCAGGATTGCGGACCCAGACCGGTCGGACAAGGCGATTGACGAGACAGTGATGCAGTCGCCGGCAAGGCGTTGAAGAAAACGGAACATTTTCGGGTTAGGTTCGAAAGCGAACACCTTGCGGGAATAATCTTTCAGTAGCCATGCGAAAACACCTTTGTTCGCACCGATATCCAGACTGGCCCGCGCCGGATCGGCGAGAAATGGTATCAGCGCGATTTCCTCTTCGCCGTGGCGTCGTTCCTTGGCAAGCCGGTAGCGCATGTAAAGTGGGGTCGGGAACAGGGCGAATTTCAGCCGCTCTTCCAAAGTCCAGGGAGGTTCCCAGCCCTGTTCGATTACTCCAGTTGCGCCCACCATGGCCTCCGCCTGCAAGGTTGCCGGAACGTACTCATCGCCTCTCCTGGTCACAAGTGCACCCGCTAACAAAGTGCAAGCAAGTGGTAATAAAATTCTTGTCTGCCCAGTCCTTGGCAGATTTTGCGGTATTTTTTACTAATTATTCGATGGCGGTCGCACCTACAGGATCGGATCAGTTATAGCTAGACTAATTGTAGCCGTCCGTTTGTGAGAAAATTTAAGTTCAGGCCGTACAGGCTCGAAATAGGGCCAGCATTGCGTCCCAGGACTCTTTGGTTGCGGCTTCGTTGTAGCTTTCCCGATCCTCGCAAAAATAACCGTGCCCAACATTCGGGAACACGTTCATCGTGTAGCGCTTGTTGGCCGCTGTCATCGCCTCGGCGATCCGGCCATGCTCCTCCGGCGGGATTGACTGATCCTCCGCACCATACCAAAGCTGCATAGGCGCCTGCATCTCTCCTACTCGGTCGAGCAAAATCTTGCGTCCGGCAAAATCCTCGACGGGGCCGATGCCGCCGCCGTAAAAGCTGGCCGCCGCCTTGATCCGCGAGGCCAGGGCTGCGTTCGCGAGGAATGTGTAACGGCCACCCATGCAGAACCCTGTCACGCAATTCGCACCACTTTTCACTTCACTTCGCGCTTCCATGAAGTCAAGCGCTTCTGCGGACTGCGCCATGACCTTATCGTCATCCATCGCCTTAAGGTGACCGATCGCGCCATCCAGGTCGGAATATTCGTAGATCTTACTGTCATAAATATCCGGCGTGATTGCTGCGAACCCAGCATCGGCAAAACGTTGTGTCAAAATTTCGAAATGACTATTGACGCCGAAGGCCTCAATGTAAATCAGTACGGTGGGATATGGTCCATCGCCTTCGGGGCTCCCGTAATAGGTGCGCGTACCGTCGCTCAATTCGATCCATTCACAATTGCCTGCCATGCGATATTCCTCCCTGTGCTTCTAGTCCCTGTTCAGAGTTGCTCTTATGTTATCCTGCCGGGCAGGTTGAAAACAAATTCTGGGGTGCTCTTAACTGCCCAGGGGTTTCTCGCTAATGTTTCTGTGGAAGCGGAGCGAATATGCCAGATAATTCCGAGTGGGTTGAGCATTTGGGAACGCTGTTGAACGGGGCGCTGGACATCTGGCGCGTCGACGGAACCGTCACATGTAACACTGCAGAGTGCACGCTTCGGACCAGTAAAGCGTCAATCTGTGTGGCCCGTGTTACCGACGATGGTGATCCTTATTGGGAGGTCATTTTGCAAGACAGCGATTTGCCGCCGCTTCCCTTCGGCGGAATTCAGGGGATGCTTCGCGCTGTGCGAGAAGCGGTCGGTGTCGACGAGGCGGGCACGCGCCTGGTCATCGGACCGCGGGCGGACTGCTGATAAATGGTTTCCGTTTCCGTTCTCACAGGCTTCCTCGGTTCCGGCAAGACAACCTTGTTGTCTCGGCTGCTAAGGCACGAGGACATGGCGAAGACTGCCGTAATTATCAATGAGTTCGGTGCAGTTGGGCTCGACCACATGCTGGTGGAGGCGAGCGACGAGAACATCGTCCAGCTCAATAGTGGCTGTCTGTGCTGCACGATCCGTGGTGATCTCGTTTTCACACTCCTAGATTTGTTGGGTCGAAGGGAACGAGGGGAGGTTTTGGCTTTTGAGCGGATCGTAATCGAGACGACCGGTCTAGCTGATCCAGCACCAATCCTTCAAGCGTTGATGACGGATACCGCGCTCGCCGGTGACATACAGGTTGATGGTGTCGTTACCACTGTGGATGTGGTCAATGGAACTGCGACACTTGACCGGTATCCAGAAGCTATCAAGCAGGCCGCCGTCGCAGACCGTATCGTTTTGACCAAGACCGATTTGCCGGAGGCGGAGGACCTTAGTGAGCGGCTTTCTGTTATCAATCCGACAGCTTCTCTGCTAACTGCGATCAACGGTGATATTGCACCAGCCCGTTTGTTTGACAGTGGAGTGTTCGATCCTTCAGCCAAACCGGTGGATGTGCAAACCTGGCTTGCCGCGGAGCAGCATGCCCGACATCACGCGCATGATGTGAACCGGCACGGTGACGGCATAACCGCCCATGCGATGGTGCGCGAGAGACCGCTCCATGCGGTCGCGCTCACCCTTTTCCTTGAGATTTTGGCGGAACATTGCGGGCCTGACTTGCTCCGAGTGAAGGGATTGGTCAAGCTTGTGGAAAGCGCCGACCGACCGGCTGTTGTGCACGGTGTTCAAAACGTGTTTCACCCGCTGATCTGGCTCGATCGCTGGCCGGGAGAAGATTGCAATAGCAAGCTGGTGTTCATCACGAAAGACCTGCCGGGGCAATGGTTTGAGGATCTGCTTGAGGCTCTCGACGCCGAGGTGGCAGAAGCGCATCAGCGGCAGGCATAAGGTAGGGGGTATAGATGTTTGATTTGATAATTCGTGGCGACAAAGTCGTTACTCCACATGGCGCAGGCGCCTGGGACGTTGCGGTAAAGGGAGAGACGATTGCTGCATTGGCGGCGCCGGGTACCCTGGGTGACGATGCGGCGAAACGTGTGATAAACGCGACCGGCAAAATCGTCATGCCGGGCGGTATAGATCCGCATGTCCATTGTGCTTGGCATATCCCGTCGCTGGAGGAAGGTGCCGAGCCGACCTATACGGCCCCACCGTCGGTAGTCAGCCGCGCTGCCCTATACGGTGGTACGACGACGATGATCGATTTCGCATCCGGCGAGGCTGGAGATACGATCCAACAGATGCTTGAGAACCGCGATAAGGAATGGGTCGACAGGTGCTATTGTGACTTTGCTTATCACATCATGTTGCGCGGCGACGTCCCCCCGCCCATCGTCGAGGAAATTGGTGAGGCGGTTCAGGATGGTTATGCCACGGTCAAGGTTTTTACCACCGACATCACGCCCAGCCGCAAGGGTCGAATGGTCCATTTCGGTGATATTTGGGAAATTCTGAAGGTGCTGGCGCGCGAGGGCGGCCTCGGTGTGATCCATTCCGAGGACAACGATATCGTCATGCACATGTATGAGAAACTATTCCGCGAAGGCCGCAGTAGCTTCCACAATCTGGCCGAGGTGCATAACGCGCTATCGGAGGACATCTCATTCCGACGTATTATCCGCCTGGCGGAAAACATTGAAGGTGCGGCGCTTTACATGATGCATGTCAGCGCCGCATCCGGTGTCTCGGCGATACAGCAATCCCGTGCCAAGGGCTATCCGATCTATGGCGAAACCTTGCACCAGTACATGCTGTACACCAGCGACGATTACAAACGCCCGAATGGTCAAATTTACCACACTTATCCGTCGCTGAAGTCACAGGCGGACCAGGACGGCCTTTGGGAGGGTACGCTCAACGGAAGCATCAACACGGTTGCTACTGACGAAATTTGCTGCTCCCTGTCGGTCAAGGTGCAGGGCGAGCAAATCCACGACACGACGGGCGGTAATTCCGGTGTCGAGCCGCGTGTCGCCGTAATGTACACCGAGATGGTCGAGAACCGGGGATACTCGATTGAAAAGTTCGTCGACCTGACCTCTTCCAACGCAGCTCGCATCATGGGGATGTATCCGCGCAAGGGTGCCTTGGCGGCCGGCAGCGACGCCGATATCACAATTCTCGACCCGGATGAGAAACGAACGGTTCGCAAGGAAAATTTACATTCCACTGACTACACACCCTGGGAGGGGCGTGAAGTCGCTGTCTGGCCCACGGTTACGGTGCTGCGCGGCAAGATCATGGTAGAAAACGGCGAGTTCTTCGGCGATGAGAAGGATGGAAAGTATCTCAAGCGCCGCGTGCCAGATGAAATTCGTCGTGGGCCGATGCTGTAAAAGGAGCGCTGGTTATGAGTAAGGCAGAAAAGCCCAGCGTCGCCGTGATCGGCACTGGTGGGACAATCTCGTCGGTTGGGAAACATGGTCTTGACCTGGTCAACTACGGCAACAACAAAACCAAGTACGACGCGGTTGAGCAGGTCGAGGCCTTTCCTGAGGTGCGCGAAGTTGCCGAAGTGGAGCCAGTTCTGTTCCGTGCTCTGTCGAGCACTGCGATGGGTGTCGCGGAATGGCTCGAACTGGCCCGTGTAATTCATGATGTCGCCGGTCGCTCTGAACCGCCGGATGGTATTGTTGTGACACACGGCACGGCGACCTTGGAAGAGACCGCGTATTTCTTGAATCTGACACTGAAGACGGACATTCCGGTCGTCGTGGTTGGATCGCAGCGGCCGGCCAGTGCCCTCAGCACCGATGCGGGCATGAACCTATTGAACGCGATCCGTGTTGCGGGGGCGACCGAGGTCCGTGGGCTCGGTGTATTAGCTCTGCTCAACGACGAGATCCAGGCAGCCCGCGAAGTGACCAAAACTTCGACCTATCGGCTGCAAACCTTCCGTTCCCCTGATTTCGGAGTGCTAGGCCATGCGGATGGTGATGGGACTGTCGCTATCTATCGTCGTCCAGTTCGCCGTCACGCCCCTGATACGGAGTTCGATGTTGCCGACCTGGATGATCTGCCCCGTGTCGATATTTTGTATTCATACGCGGGATCAGATGGTGCTGCTGTTAATGCTTTCGTGCGGGCCGGGGCCAAGGGGATCGTTGCTGCTGGTATGGCGCCGGGCTTCTGCACGCAGGATGAGTGCGCGGCACTAGAAAAGGCGCAGGAGACCGGTGTCGTCGTGGCACAGGGCTCGCGCGCTGGCAGTGGCCGGGTAATGCCGGGCGAGACAATGCGATTGAAGGGTGCCGTCTCCGCCGACAACCTCAATCCGCAGAAGGCACGCATCTTGCTAATGGTCGCGCTGACAAAGACCAATGATTTAGAAGAACTGCATCGTATATTCACGACTTATTGAGCCAATCCTATGACCAGCAAAACTTACGATTACATCGTTGTCGGCGCCGGATCCGCTGGCTCCGTTCTCGCCAACCGTCTTACCGCCAGCGGACAGCACAAGGTTCTCCTGCTGGAGGCAGGACGGCCCGATCATTTCTGGACCAAAATCCCCATCGGGTTTTCCCGGATGATCGATTTGCCCGCAGCAAACTGGTGCTATGAGTCGGAACCGGAGGAGAATACAACGCAGCGCCGCATCCCGGTGCCGCGTGGTAAATTGCTTGGCGGATCCAGCGCCATCAATGGGATGGTCTTCGTGCGCGGCCAGGCGCAGGATTTCGACACCTGGGCTCAGCTGGGAAATCGCGGTTGGAGTTTTAATGACGTATTGCCATTCTTTCGGAATATGGAAACCTATACGGGTGGTGAGGATGAAAATCGGGGCCGCGAAGGGCTATTGCAGGTTACCGATACTTTAGAACGCGGCCCTCTCTACGATACGATTCTGGATGCTGCCGAACAGGCTGGTATCGAACGTACGTCAGACTATAACAGCGGTGTGCAAGATGGTATCGGCATGACGCAGATGACGATCAGCAAGGGGCGCCGCATGAGCACGGCGCGCTGCTATCTTGATCCAGCGAAGAACCGCACCAATCTCGACATCCTGACTGACGCGCTAACGGAGGGTCTTATCCTCGATGGTAAGAAATGTGTCGGCGTCAGGTATTCGGCGCGGGGGCAAAAGCTAGAAGCGCGTGCTGTCCGTGAGGTCATCGTCAGCGCTGGCGCTATTAATTCGCCGCAGATCCTGGAACTTTCGGGCATAGGGCAACAGGATCGACTGCACGAACTGGGTATCAAGGTTGCGCATGAGCTGCCCGGCGTTGGAGAGAACCTGCGTGACCACTACGCGCCGCGGATGAAGTGGTATATGAAGTCCAGTGGATTGACCTACAACGAGACGGCTCGCGGGCTTGGTTTGCTTGGACAGATCGCGCGTTTCGCGATCAAACGCGACGGGCTATTGGGTATGCCTGCTTCGCCGGTGCGCGCCTATGTCCGCACACGCGAAGGCCTCGCCTCACCGGATGTTGGTATTTCCTGGCAACCGTTTTTGGCGGACGGAACACGACGGCTCGCTGACAAGCCGGGCATGACAGTGATTGCCCATGCGCTGCGGTCGGAGAGTACCGGCAGTATCCATTTGGCGTCGAGCGACCCGACAGTGCCCCCGGCGATCCGCTTCAATTTTCTGTCCGCGGAAATTGACCGCACCGTCACTGTTGCTGGCATGCGCATTGTACGCGATATCATGGCCGCTCCGGCGTTGGAGAATGTAGTTGGCGACGAGTTTGCACCCGGTACGGATGCACAGACCGACGATGAGTTACTCGACTACGTCATGAAAACCGCCGAAACGACATACCACCCTGTTGGTACCTGCAAGATGGGGTCAGACCCTCAAGCTGTGGTAGACGATCGCTTGCGCGTGCATGGTGTTGAAGGGTTGAGGGTCGCTGACGCCTCTATCATGCCTACACTGACATCGGGTAACACCAACGCGCCTTCGATCATGATCGGTGAAAAGGCGGCGAGCATGGTGCTGGAAGACGCCGCCTGACAACCCTTATTGCTGAAGTTATGCGCCCGGGGCGACAGAGAGACGTCCTTGCACCCCATGCTTTTCGATCAGGCTGGCAACGAAACCTGATGCCTTCGAGTTTTCGACGAAGGATTTGAGGAACTCGTACGCGGCGTCGCTACCCTTGTTCACGCCGACCGCCTGCTGCACCGCGGAGAATTGGCCGTCGAGGATCCGTGCGCCAGGTAGCTTTTCTACATCGTTGATTAGCCCGGGGCGAAGGCCGGCGAGTGCTTCCAACTTTTCATCTACGAACAGTTCAAAGGCGCCCGAAAGTCCCTCGGCTGGCACCAGCTCTGCGTGTACAATATTGTTTTCGAGCCACAAACCGTAGGCGCTGCGCGGCGGGTGCGCGATGCGGATACCCTTGCTGTCGACCTCTTCAACGGACTGGATTGGTGATCCGGCCGGCACCATATACGTTGCCTCGATCTCGGCGTAGGCGGCGGTGAAATCCATCACTGCGGCGCGCTGCGGTTCAGCGCCGATATTGCCGATGTCCCAGACGTCCTTTCCAGCCGAGTCAGCAATCTCCGCCGGTGTCTTGAATGGGATCAGCTTGCAGCCAACGCCAATCTTATCCGCGATTGCGCGAGCCATGTCCGGTGATACACCGTCTGGGTCGCCGTCGGATGTCTCACCTGTGACCAGAAGGAAATTCGACATGTTAATGCCGGCGCGTAACACGCCAGTGGGCGCCAATTGGGCTACAATTTCGGGAGACATAGGTGGCTCAACTTTCTGTGTTTCGGGTACGCAATCCTAGGCGCGGGTCATCTCCGTCGCAAGCAACGAGTGGATAAGTAACTTTGTCCGCTGAATACCGTGAATTTTCATCGTATTTCCGCTATTACTTTGCGTCCATGCGTCGACAGTTATCTCTAAATACATCAGTTTGTGCCGCTAGCCTCTGGACGATTTGCGCACTTGTATTGCTCAGTGTGACGACTGGTGTCATCGCTGGCGAAACCAGGGTAGCGGTCGCATCCAATTTCACCGTGGCCGCCAATGCGATCGGAGCGTTGTTCGAGCGCGAGACTGGTCATTTGCCAATTTTCAGTTTTGGCGCTACGGGGCAGCTTTACACACAGGTCACTCAGGGAGCCCCCTACGACGTTTTTCTTGCCGCCGACAAAACTCGACCGGCGCGCGCTGTCGAGGAAGGTTACGCTGTTGCTGGCACCCGGTTCACATACGCAAACGGTCGGTTGGCGTTGTTTAGTCGGGAGGCTTCGCGCGTAAACGGCAAATCTACGCTTACTGGGGCAGAAAACGTTCGAATCGCAATCGCAAATCCTGTTATCGCACCTTACGGTGCTGCTGCGATCTCGGTTTTGCGATCACTCGGTGTTTACGAGAAGCTGCAATCACGGCTTGTACGAGGAACCAATATCGCACAGGCGTATCAGTTCGCTTTCACAGGTAATGCTGCGTTGGGTTTCGTCGCGCTAAGCCAGGTTGTGGGACGCAAAGATGGTTCTCACTGGGTCGTGCCCGCTTACCTGCACCCCACTATCGCGCAGGATGCTGTGCTACTGCGACATGGCGCGCACAACGCCGCTGCCCATGCCTTTATCGCGTTTCTCAAAGATGAAAAAGTTCGCCTCGTGATTGAGAAGTTTGGCTATGGCAGCGAAGAGTAGAACGGTGCGGGATTGCTGATGAATACCGCTGAACTATGGTCGCCGATCCGGCTGACCCTCGAATTAGCGTCGATCACGACGATCGTGCTTCTTATCATTGGCACACCGATCGCCTGGTGGCTCGCCCGCTCAGAGGCGCGATGGAAAGAGGTTGTCGCCGCGATTGTAGCTGTGCCGTTGGTCTTGCCACCCACCGTGTTGGGGTTTTATTTGCTTATCGCACTGGGTCCGGATGGACCGGGAGGCTGGATTGCAGGCCTTTTCGGTGGTCGCTCTCTCGCGTTCACATTCGAAGGTTTGGTGATCGGGTCGGTATTCTATTCCATGCCGTTCGTCGTTCAGCCTATTCGAAACTCCTTCGAAGTATTCGGGGACCGGCCGCTTGAAGTTGCGGCGACGTTGCGCGCCTCTCCCTGGAAGGTGTTCTGGACTGTGGCCATACCACTCGCACGGCCGGGGTTCATTACCGGTGCTGTGTTGGGCTTTGCTCACACCGTTGGGGAATTCGGTGTAATTTTGATGATCGGGGGCAACATTCCCGGGGAAACCAAAGTACTCTCGATTACTGTCTACGACTACGTCGAGAGCCTTAAATGGGCAGAAGCGCACATTTTGGCAGGCGGTATGCTGGCATTCGCTTTTGCGGTCATCTTGTCGATGATGCTGCTTGATCGTCGGCTCGGGCGCCCAGGCCCATGAGCGGCACCCCTGAAACCATCGAAGCTGCGTTCACTGGCAGCCGTGGTGACTTCTCGTTGGAGGTGGCGTTCGAAGCACCGATGCGGGGCATAACGGCCCTTTTCGGCCCCTCCGGTTCGGGCAAAACGACTATCCTTCGTTGTTTGGCAGGGTTGGACCGGATGGCGGGCCGACTATCGGTGGGCCAGGAGGTTTGGCAGGATGACGATGCCGGCTTATTCCGCCGTACCCATCAGCGATCAATAGGCTATGTTTTCCAGGAAGCGAGCCTGTTCCCGCATCTCTCTGCCCGGAAAAACCTAACCTATGGCATGCGGCACGAAAGACCGAGTACAGAGGCTCTCACCTTTGACGAAATTGTCAGTCTGCTTGATGTAGGCCACTTGCTCGACCGAGACCCCAGCACATTATCGGGCGGTGAGCGCCAGCGCATTGCAGTCGGCCGCGCGCTGCTGTCGCAGCCTCGCTTGCTGCTGATGGATGAGCCACTTTCCGCTCTGGATCGGCAGACTAAGGACGAATTGCTGCCCTATTTTGAGATGCTGCACCGGCAATTAACCCTCCCAATTCTCTATGTCAGTCATGATATTGCAGAAGTCTCGCAGTTAGCTGACCGCATGGTGGTGCTGGCCGACGGTCGAAAAATTGCGGAAGGATCACTGGTCGATATCCTGGAAAGACTTGACCTGCAACCGGCGACCGGACGTTTCGAAGCCGGTGTCGTTCTGATCGCACGCGTCTTATCTCAAGACAAAGCCTTCAACCTGACGCGCCTCGATCACCATGGGCAGACCTTCTCAATTCCAGCTGTCGATCTTCAGATCGGTGAAGAGGTAAGGTTGAGGGTCCGCGCGCGTGATGTGGCGTTATCGACAGAGAGCCCGACGGGAATGAGCATCCGTAACGTCTTCGCTGGGACCATCGTTGAACTTCGAGAGGAGCCTGGTACCGCATTCGCCGAGACGTTGGTCGATATTGGTGGAGGACGGCTTCGCGCACGGATTACGCGGGAAGCCGCATCCGATTTATCCCTTAAAATTGGAAGACCGGTTTTCGCGCTGGTCAAGAGCATTTCCTTTGATCGGCGCAGTCTGGGGCAAAAGGCGGTCTGATGTCTGTTTGACAGAATACCTCGCCAATCTAACAATTGTGTTTCAGGGAGGAACCGGCGTGACGAACCAGATCGAGATCCGTATCGCAAAGCGTGAACCTTTTGCGTGTGGGCACGCCTTCGAAGGCAGCGGTGTTTATGAGAAACTGGCGGGCCGTGCGCATTTCGCCGTCGATCCGCTGGCCGCGGCGCAGGCAGGGATCGTCGACCTTGGCAAGGCACCGATTAATGATAGTGGTCTTGTCGAATTTGCCGCCGACCTGATCATCCTGAAACCGGCCGACATGGCCCAGGGCAACGGTCGGCTGTTTTTCGATTATGGTAATCTCGGCAATATTCGGGCGTTGCAGTTCTTTAATGATGCACCCGGTTCCAACGACCCAAGTACGCTGGATCACGCGGGGAATGGCTTCCTGATGCGACGCGGCTATTCGATCGTTTGGGGCGCTTGGCAGGGCGACCTTCTGCCGGGCGATGGGCGAATGCTGCTCGACGTGCCGATCGCACGCAACTGTGACGGCTCGCCGATTACGGGACCGGTGCGTTCCGAATTCATTGTCGAAGCGCCAGGTCAGACTTGCATGCCGCTGAGTAGCCGTGCATCGACGCGCAGCCACCCTGTGGTTTCGCTTGACACTAAAGCAGCGAAGCTCACACGACGGCGCTATCCGGATGATCCGCGTGAGCTAATTTCCGCTGACCAATGGGCTTTTGCTCGCGTCGAAGGAGGGGTCGGTCTCGACAATCAGGGCGCAGAGTTGGCTATCGTCCCATCCAACATGCATGTCTACCTACCCACCGGCTTTGAGCCTGGCTGGATTTACGAAATAGTGTATGCAGCTCGCGATCCACAGGTTCTCGGCCTTGGCCATGTAGCGGTTCGGGATCTTGTGAGCTTTCTCAAATATGACTCCAAAGATGCCGCCGGTAATGTCAATCCTTTGGCTAACGCCATAGAGAAAGCCTATTGCTGGGGTCGTTCGCAGACGGGGCGATGCATCCGTGACTCGATCTATCGGGGTTTCAACGCTGATGTGGAAGGCCGCAAGGTTTTCGATGGCGCGCTGAGCCATGTCGCCGGTGGAGGACTGATGTGGATGAACCACCGCTTCGCCAACGTTATCTCGCAGGCGGGCCAGCAGTACGAAGAACGCGACAATATTGCTGACCGATTTCCTTTTTCCTACGCGGAATCTACCGATCATTTGACCGACGAAACCGACGCGATCTGCAAGCGGCCTGACACCGACCCGTTCATCTTTCACACCCAGACCGCAACTGAATACTGGCAGCGGCATGGGTCGTTGGTACATACAGATACGCAAGGGAATGACCTGCCGCTGCCGGAGAATGTGAGAGCCTACCTCTGGGCTAGCTCGCAGCATTTTGCCAATCCCCGCCTAACATCTCCCGCCCGCGGCATCTGCCAGAACGTCGTGAATGTAGTACGTACCTCTATGTTTTTCCGCGCCTTGCTAGATGCGATGGACCGCTGGGTGACTCATGGCACGCCGCCGCCTGACAGCCGCATACCGACCCGCGCAGATGGGACACTGGTAGACATTAAAAAATGGCGCGAAACTTTTCCCGCCATTCAGGGAGTCGCGACACCGCGCGAGCCCTCATCATTATACCGTTTTAATTTTGGCCCGGAGGCCGCAAACGGAATCCTCAGCCAGCAGCCGCCCCGTATCGCCAACACGCCCGGATACACTATCTTGGTTCCTGCCGTCGATGCGGACGGCAACGATGTCGCTGGTATCCGTGCACCCATGGTGCAGGCGCCGCTCGCCACCTACACCGGCTGGAATATCCGCACCCGTGGCCATGGCGAAGGGGCAACGCACGAATTCACCGGGAGCACAATTCCGCTTCCTGAAACCACTAGCATGCGCGAAGCGACCGGTGATCCGCGTCCCGCAATCCTAGAACGCTATCCGGATGCCGCGGCATATCAGCGGGCAATCACTGTTGCCGCCGAGCGGTTGGCCACAGAAGGCTTTATGCTGGAAGAGGACGTGGATCGGGCCACAGTCGACGCCAAAGACTGGGACCGTCGGCGGCACGGCATTACCTTGTAACGACAACGGACATTATCTCGACTGGAGGGCAAGACATGCTCGATCTTTCAGAAAAACGGGTCACCGGGCCGGCTATTCGTCTTCACAGCGCCGACAATGTTGTCGTTGCACGGACAGACATCCAGACCGGCACTTCGGTGGAAGGCTACAATATCGTCGCCCGCAATCTGGTGCCCGCCGGGTACAAAATTGCTATCACCGATATTGCCGAAGGTGAGCCGGTACTGAAATACAACACGGTGATTGGCTTCGCATCGGAGTTCGTGCAGGCGGGCACAATGGTGCACAACCACAATATCTCTTTCGGTGAGTTTGATCGAGACTACGCCTATTCGCGTGACTATAGACCATTGGAATTATTGCCAGAATCGGATCGTGCGACCTTCCAGGGCTATAAACGGTCGGACGGGCGCGCTGGCACGCGTAACTTTATCGCCATCGTCTCCACCGTGAACTGTTCGGCGACGGTCGTGCATGAGATTGCCAATCATTTCACCAAGGAGCGTCTTGTCTCCTTTCCAAATGTCGATGGTGTCGCCGCCTTCGCACACGCGCTGGGCTGCGGCATGGAGATGACAGGCGAGCCCATGGATCTGCTGCAGCGCACGCTAGCCGGCTACATTCAGCACCCCAACGTTGCCGGTGCACTGGTCATCGGGCTCGGCTGTGAACGGTGCCAGGTCGGTGGTCTGTTTGGTGCGCAGAACCTGACCGAAGGTCCGAAGTTGCGGACCATGGTTATGCAGGAAAGCGGTGGCACGCGTAAATCCATCGAGATGGGCATCGCTATCGTCGAAGAGATGCTTGTCGAGGCGAACAAGTGCCAACGACAGGCTGTCTCTGCTGGCCATATCACGGTTGGATTGCAATGCGGTGGTTCCGATGGATTTTCCTCGATAACCGCAAACCCTGCACTTGGTGCAGCGGTGGATTTACTGTCAAAACATGGCGGCACCGGTATCCTGTCGGAGACACCAGAGATCTATGGCGTGGAGCACACTTTGACCGCGCGTGCGGCGACACCGGAGATAGGGAAGAAGCTGATAGAGAGGATCCGTTGGTGGAAGGACGAGTATGCCCCCGGGCGTGACGTGCAGATCAACGGTAAGGTCAGCCCGGGCAACCAGACCGGTGGGCTCGCTAACATCCTGGAAAAGTCACTTGGCTCCTCCATGAAAGGTGGTACAGGCCCGCTTATGGAGGTCTACAAATACGCTGAGCCGGTTAACACCAAAGGGTTTGTCTTCATGGATTCACCAGGATTTGATCCTGTTTCCGCGACGGGCCAGATTGCTGGTGGCGCCAATCTGGTGGCTTTCACAACCGGACGCGGCTCCTGCTTTGGTGCGAAGCCGACCCCTTCCATAAAACTTGCCACGAACACGCTGATGTTTGAGCGCATGGAAGAAGATATGGACATCAATTGCGGTGACATCATCGATGGCACCGCAAGTGTTGAGGAGATAGGGAAGCGGATCTTCGACTATTTCCTGTACATCGCCTCTGGCGGCGAAACCAAGAGCGAAGTTCTCGATCTTGGCCGTCACGAGTTCATCCCCTGGCAGATCGGAATCGTCGGATAGTCGTCAACTCTTTGCAGCCATCCCTTCTACTTCGATGAGCATGTCGGGGGAGGCCAGTCCATCGACGATGACCAGCGTTGAGGCTGGCAGAGTGTCGTCGCCGATCACCTTCTTGCGTGCTGTGCGATAGGCATCGATGTGGCGCGGGTCAGTAAGGAATATGGTGAGCTTGACCAGGTCGCCCTTTGCCATCTTGTTCGCGCGCAAAGCGGCAATGACATTCCGGAAGGCCTGCTCCGATTGCCGGCGAATTCCGTCCTGCAGTTTGCCTTTCGCATCCACGCCGACCTGGCCGGCGATCACCAGGATATCTGAGTCACGAGGTATGCGGACGCTGTGTGAGTAGGCTCCGACCGGATTGTGTGATTTTTTCGGATTTACGAATTCATTCATAGGATTGCTCCTTTGTTTCCCTGTTCTATTATTGGGTAGTCATGGAATTTTAATGCGTGGCGCCCGCTGTGAAGCTGTTTTCGGAGTCGCGGCCCCGTGAGCGGGATGTCAGGGTGCAGCCGCCATCGACCACCAAAGTCTGGCCGGTGATGTAGCGCGACCAGTCTGAACTTAAAAACACGACCGCATTGCCAATATCCCAGCCCGTGCCCTCGACCTCCAGCAACGAGGATTTCCGCCGCCGGTCGCGCGCCTCGTCGCTCATATCGCCGTCGCGGTTGACCATTGGTGTGAAGACTGGTCCTGGCGCGATACAGTTGACCCTGATACCGTCCGTGGCGTGATCGACCGCCATGGCGCTGGTCAAAGCGATCACGGCGCCCTTTGACGTGCTGTAGGCTGTAAGCCCGCGCGGTCGCAAGGCGGAGATCGAGGAAATGTTGACGATGGACCCCCCTCCGCTTTCGATCATTGCCGGTACCGCGTACTTGCTGGTCAGGAACATTGTTTCGACATTGATACGCATGACGCGTTCCCAGTTCGCTGCACTTTCCTCAATGACTGAGGCGGAACTGCCGATGCCGATATTGTTGTCCAAAATGTCGAGCCGACCATACTGTTTGACCGCGGCAGCGATCATCGCTTCGCATTGATCTTCCTTAGTCAGGTCGGCACCATATGCTTTTGCATCGCCGCCTTCCGCGGCGATCATCTCCGCAGTGCGCGCCGCTAGCGCTTCGTCGCGATCGACGACGAAAACCTGCGCGCCAGCCCGTGCCAATAGGATCGCTGCCGCACGACCATTGCCGATGCCATCGTCGCGCGCGCCACCGCCGGCGACAATTGCGACCTTACCTTCCAGTCCAAGATCCTGTGCCAAAATACCCTCCCTATTCGCACACTTCAGCCAAGCTTAAGCGCTTGCGTTGAGGATACCAAAGCTTGTCATCAGCGCACTTGACGGCGCCCTCTGCAGGTTGGATCCATTTTCGAGAAGGTCAGAGTGGAGACCTATACCTCTATCAGGACGACTGATCTGCCACTCTATTGGGTCTTTGACAGGATCAATCGTTCGCTTTTTTGGCTTAGACATGTCCAGTATCGTTATCCCTTTGTGACGATCGGGATGTCTATCAGAAAAATTACGGTGCTTGGTAGTGTCTTGCCGCGATCATCCATTCTTAGTTGTCAATCGTCATTGCAGATTACGTCCATACTTTTAAGTACGACTATGTTCCGTCCTGACAATGGAATGCAGACACGCAACCAAAACCTAGAAATACTGCCTCGTCATCAGTTTACTCAGTTTTGCGTAACCAAAGCCCCGGTCGCAGTAGGGTCAGCACCACGAAAATCGTAAATCCCATACCGGCGAAGTGGAACACGGCCTGGAACGCCGACAGGAAGCCGGCCGTAGGTGCAATGCTCGCGAACAGGCTCGCCAACACCGCGGCACCCGTCACAACACCAGCACTACGGGTCATCATGCCCAGGCTGCCAGCAACGCCACGATCGCCGCGTGCAAGGGTCCCCGTGACGATGTGCATATAGGCAGTATGAAACAATCCAAGTCCCAGCCCATGCAGAAGGAGCGACACGGCCAGAACGGGCATTGGGCTGTCCTGCTGCCACAGAGAGACCGCAAACAGGCCGCCGGTTAAAAGCAGTGCGCCGGCAAGTGCAACGCGGCGTGCCCCGAGCTGCAATATGGCCCAACCGGCAGGCGGGCCCGCCAATGCGACGCCGAGCGGCGCGCAGCCGAGCACAATTCCGCCCAGCCAGATAGGTAACTCCGCGGTTCGCACTAGATAATAGGGTACTAGTAACAGCACAGCGAACCCGACTAGATTGGCGACGTAATTCGCAAGGTTGAAAATGGAGAAGTCGATGTCACGGAACATACCCAACCGGATTATCGGCTCGGAAAAACGGGATTCTTGATAGACGAACCCGGCAAAGCCGATGATGGACAAGGCAACCAGTGCTGCCACGACTATCACCGTCGAATGCGGGCTCTGAACTTGATTAATGGCAAGTAACAAGGTGCTAAGCCCTAGCGCGAGGAGGAAGGCTCCAACCCCGTCAAATGGTTTCCGGACACCCGCCTCGGGTGAGCTAGGGATCAGCCAGGTTGCAGCTAATGCAACGCAAGATATTGGTGCACGGAACCAGAAGACAGCTGGCCAGCCCCACGCTTCGACCATGATCCCACCGAGCGATGGGCCGATCACCGACCCGAGGCCAAACAATGCGGTGTAAAGGCCAAGTGCCTTGGCACGTTGTTCCTCCGGATAGCAGGCTGTCGCTAGCGCCGGGCTGCAGCTTATCACCAGTGCAGCACCCACACCTTGGCAGAACCGGAAGAACAGCAACCAGCCAAACTCGCTGGCACTACCGCAAAGTGCGAAGGCGACGATACTGAGTGCCAGTCCGATGCGGAATATACGCCTATGACCAAATAGGTCTCCCAGCTTGCCGCAGACCAGCATCAGGCTGGAATAGGTCAGCACGTAGCAGATAACGACCCACTGGATCGCGTCAATTGGGATGCTGAAGCTCCGCGTGATGTCCGGAAACGCGATGTTAACCGAAGAGTCGAGTGGCACGATGGTTGTGCCGAGCCCGACGGCCAAGATCGCAAGGAAGGGATTGACGGGAGGTTTCGACAAGGAGCGGTGTCCGTATGGCGGGATCGGTCCCCACCATAAGCACTTATGCGGTGGTGATGCGACCCCTTGCGCTTAACCTACTTCAAACGGCGAAGCGATGATGCGATGCATAGTTTCTTCGGCCGGTGACACCATAGCACCGTTATTATCATACAAATACGATGCGCGGGCGGTTGCGATTAGTGTCGAGTGAGGCGATGGCAAAGAGCACTATCCGCCTGTCTGTGTGGATCCAATTGGGTTAGGTAATGGAAAGAGTGTTGTTCTTCTACTTAGAATTAGAAATTGCCTGCAAAAGTAATAATAGATTTAACATTAAATATTAATTTTTGAATTTGTATAAACGTGTAGGCGTCCGAGTTGCGTGGTTTTTTCTTTCCTTACAGGCCCCTGATAGGCTTTAACCCTGCAATCTTTGCCGTTCGAGGAGCTTTTGAGATGGAATTCGCCCCGCGTATGAGCCGGTTTAAGCCTTCGCCCAGCCAAATTGCCTCGGCTAGGGTGCGTGACTTGATCGCTGAGGGACGCGATATCGTTAAGCTTACCGCTGGTGAGCCGGACTTTCCTACCCCGGACCACGCCAAGGCGGCGGCGATTGCCTGCATGGATGCGAACGAGATCAAGTACACCCCAATTAACGGTCTGATCGAGATGCGCAAGGCGGCGCAGCTAAAGTTTAAGCGCGACAACGGGTTGGAGTACGGTCTAGACCAAATTGCCGTCGGGGCCGGTGCTAAGCAGGTATTATTCAACGCTCTGATGGCGACAGTGAGCCAGGGCGACGAGACTATCATACCCGGTCCCTACTGGGCGTCCTACCCGGACATGGTGCAGTTAGCCGGAGGCACTCCGGTTTTCATCAATAGCGGCCAGAACAGTCAGTTCAAAATGAGGCCTGAGGACCTTGACGCGGCGATTACACCGAATACGAAATGGCTGATGTTCTGCATGCCGGGCAATCCAACCGGCGCGGTCTATTCGCGAGAGGAAATGCGCGGGCTAGCCGATGTGCTGCTAAACCACCCGCATGTTTCAATCCTCACCGATGATGTTTACGAGCATTTAATCTTCGATGGACGAGTATTCTCCACTTTCGCGCAAATTGAGCCCAAGCTCTATGATCGTACGGTGACGGTTAACAGTTGTTCCAAGGCCTATTCGATGACTGGCTGGCGTATCGGCTTCGCCGGTGGTCCAAAAGACATCATTGCGAATATGTCGAAAATGCAGTCGCAGAGCGCAAGCGGCGTTAGCGCCGTTAGCCAGGCCGCAGCTGTGGCTGCACTGGAAGGCCCGCAGGAGTTCGTCAAGGAGCGTACAGCCAACCTGCAATTTCGTCGTGACATGCTGTTTGAAAAGCTTAACCAGGCGGAGGGCCTGTCCTGCGCTCTGCCGGACGGCGCGATGTATATCTTCTGCTCTTGCGCCGGCACAATTGGCAAGACTACGCCGAACGGCAAGGTGATCGAAAGCGACGAGGACTTCACCATGTACCTGCTCGATTCGGTTGGCGTTGCCGTGGTGCAGGGTAATGCGTATGGACTAAGCCCTTATTTCCGGGCGAGCTTCGTCGCACCGGAAGAAGACTTGAAACGCGGCGGGGATAAGGTCATCGAAGCCTGCGCGGCGCTGAAGTAACAAAGAATTGATAACCTTCCTCATTGGAATTTTGCAACGCGGGTTCTATCGGCTCTGAAAGACACGTAAAGCTGTTCCTAAATGGGCGCGACCAAGCCCTCCAAGTCGCTCGCGAATTCAAGCGACCAGTTATTGAGCCCATATCGCCGAAATTTCCTCTGATTGTAGAGGCGACTCTGCAGCCGCTCGACGAAGAGTTCCCGGAAATCGGCACACCAGAAACGGATTGCACGTCGCTATATTGGTAAAGAACCGATCTTCGAAGTCGCGGGGTCGCTTTGCTCGTCGTGTACCGATAAGATTTCGGCAAAGGAGGTGCCCATGCACGTCGAATACATGAAGTCTATTGCCAAACGGTACAGCAAGCTTGGTTATCCAGTCTATCAATGGTACCACGCTGGCGAGGTGCCGCCCTTCGCGCCGCTCGAAAAACCGCTGAGCCAAAGTCGTGTAGGCGTGCTGAGCACTTCTGGGGCATATGTGGTGGGGCAGCAGGCCTACTTCTACAAAGATGACACCTCAACCCGCGCGATTCCGAAGGATACGCCCAAAGATCGTATCCACTTCTCGCATATTACCGAAAACTATTTGGAAGGACCGCGCCGGGATCCCGGCTGCATGGTACCGCTTGATGCACTACGACAATTAGAATCGGAGGCCGTCATTGGTGAAGTGGCCGACGAGATCTATTCTTGTATGGGCGGGATCTATTCGCAGCGCCGAGTGCATGAAGAGTTGGCCCCGGCATTGCTCGATGCCTATCGGGCACAAAATATCGATGCGGCCTTTCTCATACCCATGTGACCGGTGTGCCACCAGACCGTGTGTCTGATCGCGCGCCACCTAGAAGATGCCGGAATTCCGACCTTTTGCCTCGGCAGTGCCCTGGACATCCTTCAGGCGGGACGACCGCCACGTGCGGCATTCGTTGATTTTCCGCTTGGCCACTCTTCTGGCTCGCCTTTTGATGAAGCGCAGCAATATGCGATCGTGCGCGACGCGATGCGGGCCTTTCAAAGCGCGGAGAAGCCTGAAACGATCGTCCATATTGATGCGACCTGGCCGGAAGGGGAGGACTGGAAGGTAAACTCGGCGAATACGGACCAAGGCGACACGCGGGCGCCTCGGGATATGACGCCGCGTTATCAGACCGAGGAGGACCGGATATTGGCGGAGGCTAACGCGGCCTAACAGGGTACGGCGCGTCGGGAGTTCGGTGGTTTGTCACAGCATGTAGGCGGTCGATCCCATCAAGATGCTGCCAGACTTCCTTTCCATATCGTGATGCTTGGGGGCTGTACCAAATCACTTAATCTCGATCCTTGATCAAAACCTTTGGTCCAGTTAGGCAGTCCTTTCCCCCCTAGCCGCACTAAGAATCAGGTCTGCCGTCTATTGAACTTTGTCGAGGTTGCCTACGACGATACAAATCCAGACGAATCATTGATTTGATAACGGCAGCCTACCAAGTGGTCCCTATGCCGGAGGCTTAATCGAAACGCGCCAGTGGATGCGATCTTCCTCCGGTGGATAATCTGCTGCAGCACGGTGGTAAGTGCAACGATTGTCCCAGATCACCACATCACCTGTGCGCCATTTGTGATGGTACTCAGCATCAGGCTGGATCATGTGCGTGGTCAATTCGTCAATGAGCGCGTCGCTTTCGTTTTTCGGCAGTCCTTCGATGGCAACGATCTTGCCAGGATCGAAATACAGTCCCTTACGGCCGGTTTCCGGGTGCGTACGAATAATCGGGTGCCACACTGGTGTCCAATCGCGGTCTTCTTGGTTGAGAAGTGCAGTCGCCTTGCGTCGGCCGCCATAGGTGAAACCGCCCAGCCGGTTACCTACTTGGTCCCTGAGGGTCTGAGGTAACGCGTCATAGGCCGCGTACATGCTGGCGAACAGCGTGTCTCCACCATGGCTTGGAATCGCCAGCGCATAGAGCTGCGTCGCCTTAAAAGGAATTTCATCATAGGCACCGTCTGTATGCCAATTGTCTGATCCGCGGCCGTATATCACTTTGTCCAGCTTGCCGTCGGCATTGAATTTATTAACGCCTAATATGGTAAGTTCGGGGTGGTCTGGATGACGGGTGCTCTTCGAGGGGTGGGCGTAAAGGTTGCCGAACCGTCGGCTATAGTTGAAGAAGTCATCGAGTTCCAATGTCTGATCGCGAACCGCGATAACATTGCAGTCGAGCCAGGTTTGGTAGATGACGTCGAACGTTTCCTGGTCGAGGTTCCGGATATCCACACCGAGGATTTCTGCCCCGATTTGTGGGCCCAGCTTATTGACTTGCATGGTGAAAACATCTCCTTGTTGGACGGTGATCGGAACGGCTTAAGCATCCAATCCGGGGTTGTTACGTGTCAAGTTAGCGTCTATTCGGATATCTGCATGTGTGCGACGGTCCGTTGCAACGCTCGGTACCGTCCGCCATGATTGCCTCAACAATCACATGTAATAAGGAACCCGATGGGTATCACTGTCACCCCGCTTGGCCGGCATCTCGGTGCGGAGATTAGCGGCGCAGACTTGCACATTCCTTTGGTTGCCGGAGACATCGCAGCGATCGAGCGGGCATTTCTCGACCACCAGGTGCTGCGCTTCCGTGGTCAGTATCTGACCGTGCCGGAATTAGCGGCCTTCTCTACACATTTTGGTGAATTACAGCCGCATGTGCAGCGTAAGTTCCAGCATCCAGAAGACAATAATGTGGTGGAAATGCGCAACTACGATGATGATGGCAAATTCGATTTGGCTGCTGCATCGCGCGGATCTATGGAACGGTTGCGGGATGGCTGGCATTCCGACCTTTCCTACGATCGAGTGCCGGCAAAAGCGACCTTGCTGCACGCGCTGCAAATCCCGGATCGTGGCGGCAACACTGTCTTCACCAGTACGCACGCCGCTTACGAAGCATTGCCGGCCGCAATGAAGAAACGTCTAGCCGGGCTGCGCGCTGAATTTTCCTATGGCGGCAATACGCGCAACAAATTCACCAATCTGGCAGCGAATTCACTCGATAAGGAAGGGCGCGAAAGCACCACAGTGGTGCACCCGGTGATCTGTGTTCATCCGATTACGCGACGTCCAGCCATCTACGTCAACCCGCTTATCACAGTCCGAATTCTTGGCGTTGAGGAGGTGGATAGCGACGAGCTGTTGGCGGAATTGTACAACTGGATTGATCGGCCGGAATTTCAGTGGGAGCATGAGTGGAGGCTCGGTGACACTTTGATTTGGGAAAATCGCGGCGGCTCTATGCATTGCGGTCGCATAGATTACCCGCGCGACCAGCGCCGCCATATGATACGCACTACTGTACGCGGCCAGCCCATCGAGGCCCATATCGCCTCTTAATCCAGAAATTCTGCAAAGGCGAGATAACCTATGACCAAGCGACAGCCGAATCGGCGCAGCGCCATGATTTTCTCTGCGCTGCAGCCGGAATGTTTTGACGAAGGCATTAACGTCGGTCCGGATATCGTGGTGTTCGATCTGGAGGACGGCACCGTACCTGAGCGTAAGGCGGAAGCGCGTGCTTCGATCGATGCGGTTTTCGAACGCGATGCGCCCTTCC
>PBDC01000068.1 GCA_002717185.1 Rhodospirillaceae bacterium | reverse complement strand
GGCGGTTGGTGTCCTCCTTGGAGGACCGTATCACGGAGGGTAAATCGAACTGCACGATATAATCGCACATGTGCAATCTCTCATTGTACGTCCAAGCGTTCATCGACCTTACGGAAACGAAATTGATCCCATCTCGCCGTGGAAACTTGACTAGTTAAGGATACGAGTTAGGCGGCTTGCGTATGGTGATGTTTCGCGCGTGTCGCTTCATAGCGCTCACTGCGCCACCTTCGATGATCACGCGCTCGATCGCATCGCTATCTTCGACGACGAGACCGGATAGCGCGTCGACGCCGCAATCGAACAGCACGTCGGCGAGCGGCGTGCCGGGTCCTAGCAGGACGGTAAAGGCTTGAGGCGCAAGTTCGAGGAGCCGGGGCAGCGCGCCATCGAGTAGTGTGGAGGCTGTAATGACAAGCTGTTCGCATGCAGGCAGGAGTGTCTCGGCTGCAGATGTGGGGTAATCGTTTGGGCCTGGCTCACGCTCGATGACCGCGGCGTCTGGTAGCCGTCGTTCGAGGCCGGGGAACCGTCCGACGATAACTGTCCTGGTGCCCCGATCCTCGACGAGATCAAGGCCGTTTTCGTCACCGCCCTCGCGGTCACGGCTGTTGTGGAACGCATTTATCGCCGCGATGGCTATAGTGGCCTCAAAGATATTGTCAGAGTGCAAGAGGGTCGCGAGTTCCGATAGGTCGCGTCTGGCGTAATCACTGGCTTGTGGAAGGGCGCGGCAGCCATTTGTCCCGCGGGTTGGTGTGTGTGAAACGCCGCAGCTGTCGGGCCCCACAACGAGCGTCCAGTTCAGGCCGACGATAACCCGATGCACCATACCCTGGACGCCCTGCGCCAGTGCAACATAAAGCGGGTCCGAGAGGGATTGATGGGGCTTAAGTTCTTGAATGATCGACATAGGATTTCTTTTAAACGGTTTCCTGGTCTGCCAATTCGTCTCGTAGCGGTGCTTGTTCTGCTGCCATGGCACGCTCCTTTGCAGACGTTAGTTGCTCAGTTTCTTCGTTGATGTACCGACCGGTCCCGGCAACACCGCAGGCTCAAGGGCCGCTTCAGGCGTTGATGTCGGAACGGATTGATTGGCGCTTCTAACACTGGAACTGGGCGAAATACCGGAAATGTGCAAGCCTCCGGGTGCAGTAAGAACTAGTCGCCCATCTCCTTTCGCGAGCTCGACATCGTCATTGAGCCCGACGATTGCTAGTCCCTGTGCCGACTCCAGAATCTGAAATTCCGGGTAGGTACGATGTCCTTGGATGCCGTGACTGGAAGCTTTGATGGTTGCGACCTGTATCAGATCGCCTACCTCTGTATCTGTCAGGCGTATCAGTCCTCCAGTCTCAGCTGCTTGGAAGAATACGCGTGCCCCTTCTTTTGCATTTAGGTCGACATCGATATCGATCTGATTATCGGGGTAAACCCGACTGCTTTTAAATTCGACAATCCAATTCGTGCCTTCGCGCTGTGCATAGGTTCTAACGTCCGCCGTCGGCACTATGCGCAGTAGCGTTGCATTTCTCATTGGCAGTTGCTCGATGCGCGAGATGAGCCCTTTACTCGTCTGGCGAAGCGGTGCCAAATCAATTGGGGCGGGCTTGTCGAAGGCAACCCAAACGAAACCAGCCCTTAGAAACACTGCAGCACCGACTACTTCCGGCCATTCGAATACGAGGCTGAGCAGTGTAGGTGCCGCACCACTACTACGCACTTCCGATTTCACTGCTAGAAGTTGAGACGTGTCAGCGGTAGACAGTTCGTGTGGGTTTATTTGCGTCAGTTCTCCTTTGCGCTCGTGCTCTATTGGAGCAGCTGCCAATTGCTTGCTGGCTGCTGTAGTTTGTGAGGAGACCGGCAATAAACGCTTGATTCCGTCCGAAGCCTCTTGGCGCTTGATGTTCTCAATTGTGCCGCACGCCGGAGCCAAATTTGTGTCCTTGTTTGCATCTGTTGCAATCGCGCGTTTTGGCACCGCCTTCGGGGCTACCTGTGGCTGCATCGCCCTGTCATCCGCAACGAGAAGATCGATGACGACTTTTGTCCCGGAACGATAGTGCTGCAAATTTGGTTTCCCCGAGACAGTTACATCAAATTCGAGGCCAGTTTTCCCATTCGAAGCCTTTGCTATCCTAAAGCCTGGCGGAAGTTCCCGATTGATTGATGCTAACTGCAACGACGCCGGTTTATCGAACCGCAGCTGAAGGCGCCCCCCCTCTAAAGCGACACTGTAGCCGACTGTGCACCCCCAATCGAATACTAGTCGTGTGTATGTCGGATGTTTGATGAACCGCACGCCAAGAGATGGCTGCGCGGTTTGTGGCGTTTGACGCCGTCGTAGATCTAGGACAATGGCGTTGTCATTCTTGAAACTTTTCAGCGAAAAATCGCCCGCCAATGCGAACCTAACTTGGTACCTATCACGAGTAATAGATGCGTTATTGATATAAGAGCGCAGATGTTTAAGGGCAGGTGCGAACCGGGTCTCAATAGGCTTGTTGAAATCTACGGTGAGCTGCTTTCCAGTAACACGTGCGGTATAAGTCACTGGTGTCGGCCAGTCGAAAACAAGGCGACCGAAATTTTCATGCGACCAGCCTCTTACAACTACATCCTCACCGTATGCCGCAGTCACAAATGACAGCGTGACACAAACAATAAATACGCGTATCCCGGTCAACGTTCCTCCGCCGTTTCATGCTATTTAATTCAACGTGACGCGCCGGTTTTAGTTGGGGCGCTTCGCTGAGCTACAAGTATATATGAGTATAGAGCGAGTCGCCGAGCCCTATGGCGATTATGTTGAGTTGATATTTCAACGCCGCCAGTTTATTTGCCTCAATTAGAGCCTAAGTCAATTCTAACAGCCTATTGGGTTTAGAATATAATTCTTATTCGGGCACACCATGGCAGCCAACCCATCTATAACATCTTTCCGTATTAATGGGGCGATCGTCCGATGACCAGCAGGTAAAATTGGCCGCGTCAATCGTCGCGGTGCGTGCGCTCCATACGCTCGTGCTGCTCTTGCGCTTCAATACTCAAGGTCGCGATTGGGCGCGCTTCAAGACGGCGCAGCGAGATCGGGTTGTCCGTCTCCTCGCAGAAGCCGTAGGTCCCTTCGTCGATGCGTCGCAGTGCCGAGTTGATCTTACTGATGAGTTTGCGTTGACGGTCCCGGGTCCGCAGTTCCAACGACCGATCCGTTTCAAGCGTGGCGCGGTCAGCCATATCAGGCTTTGCTAGGCTTTCTTCCTGCAAGCTGACTAGTGTGGCACCTGTCTCACGCAAGAGCTGGGAGCGCCAGTGATGGAGCTTTTGCCGAAAATATTCCCGCTGCATGGGGTTCATGAATTCTTCGTCATCTGACGGTTGATAGTCAGGCGGAAGTAATGGAGACATAAGTACTCCATAGGAAATGTTGCAAAAGCGCGCCATATATAGGCGCGCGTGACGCGGTGGGCAAGTCGCGAAAATAGCTTTGTTTTAGACGGAACTCAGCGTTTGGCGCCGATGTTGCCTAGGTTGCAGACATAAGCAGCTGTGGGACATATTGCGGTGTTTTCGTAGGTGAAGGGTATTGGCTCATCGCAAATAACGAAGATGAGGCGGGATTTGAAAAACAAAATGAATCAGGTTCCGGTTCTTATTACGGGGGCCAGTAGTCAGGTCGGTCGATGCACGCTCGACCGCCTTGCTCAGTTGAACGTATCGGTTACGGCGTTAGGTAGACAGCTACCTCCTAAACTCAAAGTTTTGTTGTCAAATTTCATCGAAGGCGACCTATCGGGGAAGGATTTTGCGTTCGGTCTCCCTATCGCGTCCATGATCCATATTGCGGGAATTTGGCTATTGCCGCCTCATATCCCCGTCATGCACCGTAACGGGCTTCGCCGGCTAGTTTGTTTCAGTTCGACGTCAATTTACAATAAATTTGATTCGGTCAACCAAAATGAGCGGGAAGCCGCCCACCGGATGGTCGCGGCGGAAAAGAGCATCGCACAGCAATGCGAAGACCTGGGGATCGAATGGACGATCTTGCGTCCCACACTGATCTATGGTCTGGGTTTGGATCGGAATGTCAGTCGTGCAGCGCGCTTCATCAAGTCATTTAAATTCTATCCGCTGGCAACGGGGCGGACCGGGCTTCGGCAACCGGTTCATGCTGACGATTTGGCGACAGTGGCAATCGCCGCTTTGCAAAAGGGGGCAGCCACGCGCCGATCATACGATGTTGGGGGTGGGGAGCAGCTGGCTTACCGGGAAATGATTGGCCGGATTTTTGACGCGCAGGGATTGTCGCGTCGCTTCGTGCCGATGCCGGGCCTCGAATATGCCGCCGGCGCTGCGGGCTTCCTCCTTCGCAAACCGGAGGTCACCACTGACGTTGTACGGCGTATGCGTCTTGATCTTATCTGCGACAATACCGCCGCTGCGGCGGATTTAGACTATCGTCCGAGGAAATTTTTAGTTGGCGGCATGAATGATCTGCCGCGGTAGGATAGAAAATTATTGACACTTTACCGGTTGCAACAATAACGCTGCCAATGACGGGTAAAGTGGCTCTGATTACCTGTGTAACTGTGCAGGACGGCGCGAGCTTCATACCAAAGGTTATATTCATTTTGGATCATCGTGAACTGCCGCGAAGTAAATTGGGCTCCAAGCCCAGATCAAAATACTGTAAAGCCATGAAGGACAATAGGCGGTGAGACCATAGTTACGTGTAAAATCACCCAGGTGCTTCCAGCAGGCCGTGCCGTAATCTCCTAGGACCAGTCAAAAAGGAGGCGTAAGGTTGATAGATTCTCACCTATATTTCGAACAGGAGCTGGACGCGCACCAGACTGTTCTTAACGCAGTCCGTGACACGATGGCGGATGACTTTGTCCGTATGCTTGACGTCTGGACGAAGGCAATCGATAGCGGCAATAAGATTGTTTTCTTCGGTAATGGCGGTAGTGCGGGGGACGCTCAGCACCTCGCAACCGAACTAACCATACGTTATATCCACGACCGAGCGCCGATTGCCGCCTTGGCCCTAACGACGGACAGTTCCACGTTGACGGCGGCGGGGAACGATTTGGGGTTCGAACAGTTGTTTTCGCGCCAAATCGCTGCGCTGGGCAAGGCTGGCGACGTGGCCGTTGGCATTTCGACCTCTGGTACGAGCTCCAACGTAATTGCGGGACTGGAAGAGGCTAAGCGTATCGGTATGGTGGTAACGGCCCTTGGCGGCCGTGACGGTGGCGCCATGAAAGATTTGGCTGACCCGATACTGATCGTTCCGGATCAAGCGAGCGCTCGTATTCAGGAGATGCACATCACCCTGGGACAGATGCTTTGCGGTGCCTTGGAATTACGCCTGGGGTTGGTTCCCACTTAGAGCCTAAATTGCGTAAGGAGGTGCGTTAAGCCCCCGCGTCGACTGGGTAAAGATTTCGTAACCGTTTGCAGTCACTCCGATTGAGTGCTCAAACTGGGCTGACAAGGAACGGTCCTTCGTAACAGCGGTCCAGCCATCCTGCAAGATCTTCACATCGTACCGCCCCGCGTTAATCATTGGTTCGATCGTGAAAAACATTCCTTCCTTCAGCACCATACCTGCGCCGGGCGTGCCGTAATGCACGACGCTGGGTGGTGCATGAAAGATACGACCGATCCCGTGGCCGCAAAAGTCGCGGACGACTGAAAACCGGTGCGATTCCGCGAAGCTTTGGATTGCATGGCCAATGTCGCCCAGCGTCGTACCCGGTTTAACGACTTCTATGCCACGCATCATCGACTGGTAGGTAATATCAACAAGCTTGCGTGCTCGCACGCTAGTCTTGTCTCCAACCAGGAACATTCGACTAGTATCGCCATGCCATCCATCCAGGATCACGGTGATATCGATGTTGACGATGTCGCCGTTCGACAGCTTCTTCGCCTCGTTCGGGATCCCGTGGCACACGACGTGATTGACGCTTGTGCAAATTGATTTTGGGAAGCCCCGATAGTTTAAGGGAGCCGGTATCGCGTCATGGTCGAGAATGAAATCGTGACACAGCGTATCTAGCTTGCCTGTTGTTACACCTGGGACCACGGACGGCGTAATGAAATCTAAGACTTCCGCAGCCAGATGGCCGGCGTTGCGCATCGCCTCGAACTCATCTGGTCCGTGCACGGTTACGCTTGGGTACTTTGGTTCGTACGAGTGCAACGCCTTTGTTTCGTTCATGCCTTACCCTCTGCGTCTCCAATGCTAGACGCTAATATTAATCCAACGCCATCGGCAGTGGCGCATCCAGCTCTATTCTCTCCAATGAGAGGCGGCAAGTATAACATATTGCTTCGACACCGGCCTTTTGCGCGTAGGTCAGCGACTTGGCATAATGCGGGTCTATATCTGCTGCAATCCTGAAATGGTCGCAGTCATCGCGCTGGACAAGGTAGAACATTACCGCGCGGCATCCCTTCGCAACCATATTCGACAATTCGTCCAGGTGTTTCGCACCACGTTTGGTGACCGCATCAGGAAATTCAGCGGCGGAGGGGTTGGGGCCGTCAAGACGACGTAAATTTACGTTTTTCACTTCCACGTAGCAGGGTGATCTATTTTCGCTCTCCAACAAAATATCGATCCGGCTATTTTTCCCGTAGCGAACCTCTCGCCGTAAGCCGGTATACTCGGTTAACTCCGAAACAAGGCCCGCTTCGATGGCTTCAGCGACGATGCCGTTGGGGTGTGATGTGCTAACGCCGACCAATCGATCCTTAACTCGCACCATCTCCCATCGCCAATCGAGCTTCGCCTTTGGGTTCTGGTTGGGGGACAGCCACACTTCGGAACCAGGGACGTTCAATCCGGTCATCGAGCCAGGATTGGCGCAGTGGGCTGTGATCGTCTCACCGTTCTCCAATTTGACGTCGGCAAGAAACCGTTTGTAACGCTGCACCAGGATGCCGCGGACCAGAGGAGCAGGAAAATGCATGCGTGCAATCTATGTCTTCAAGGGAATGGCAGCAACATGCCATTGTCAATGTTTTGTCGACGATTTTTAGTAGGTGAATGGCGTTGACGCAGTTGATTGTAAGAGTATCGAACTCGGACGAGAAAATAGCCGAAAGGTTGGGCCTCATAGAGAAACCAGAAGAGGCGATCCACGAGGTTGATATCAAATTATTTGCCGCCTTCGGCCATTCGGTGGCGCAGTTGATCTAAAACTTGAAGATCAGTAGGAGGCAACCATCAATTTTGAACATTGAATTCGTTGCACAATCTAACTCCAGATTAACCGAAAGTTGGCGCCAAAGGGACCTAAAGGTTAATTACGACCTTCGACGATGCGTTTGGCTAAACCATAATCGACATGGTCAAAAACAATTCTAGCCGAACTCTTTTGCGCAGCGTGATGCGGCTGGACTATCATTGCGATTAGTCAAGCCGGAGAGGCGGGCTAGCAACGAATATGGTGTGCGATGAGCGAAGATAAGACGGTTCGTGCGGCCCTAATAATCATAGGCAATGAGATCCTTTCGGGCCGGACGAAGGATGCCAATCTGCAGCATTTGGCCAAGGAATTAAACAGCGTTGGCGTGATCCTCTCGGAAGTGCGCGTGATCCCGGATCACGAAACTATGATCGTTGAGGCGGTGAACACGATGCGGGCTACATACGACTATGTTTTTACCACCGGTGGCATCGGGCCAACCCACGACGACATTACAGCAGAATGTGTTGCGAAGGCGTTTAGTTTGCCTTTGATCCGAAATACTGAGGCGGAAACTCTGATGCGAGCGCATTTCGAGCGGACTGGCCGCGAGCTAAATGAAGCTCGTTTGCGTATGGCCAATACGCCGGAAGGGGCATCATTGGTCAAGAACCCAATTTCCACGGCACCAGGTTTTCGGGTCGAGAACGTCTATGTGATGGCCGGTGTGCCGATGGTGATGCAGGCTATGCTCGAAGGTATCAAGCCGGAGCTGATTGGCGGCAAGACAATGCTTTCGAGGGCTGTGGCTAGTTATATCGGTGAAGGAAATATGGCGGCCGGCCTGACAGCGCTGCAGGACAAGTACAGTCAGCTGGATATTGGTAGCTACCCTTTCTACAAGGCGGGCAACCGCTTCGGCACAACGATTATTCTGCGTCACACTGATGCCCATCTTTTAGAAAAAGCAATGCATGAAGTCGCAGATCTGATGAGATCGCTTGGGGGCGAGCCAGAATTCCAGGACATGTCGGATGGCTAACCAACGGGTTTTGATCGTCGCGTTTGATGCGCTGCGACCTGATATGGTGACCCCAGAACTGATGCCTAACCTGACACGGTTTGCAGGTGAAGGGGTCCGTTTCGCTAACAATCGCTCCACATACCCGACTGAAACGCGTGTTAATCAAACAACTTTGGTGACCGGCACCTCGCCGTCGGTACATGGAATCGTTGGAAACCAGTTTCTTGATTTGGTGGCATCGCCGGATAAATTGTTTAATACCGGTGACGAGACGGAACTCTCGGCGGGTGACAGACGGCTGGGTGGTCTTCTCGTTGATACGCCTGTTCTCTCCGAAATCCTTGCTGAAAACGGTCTCGAGCTGGCCGTTGTGAGTGCCGGCACACCTGGCGGTTGTCGTATTCTTAACCATAAAGCGGAGGAGCAAAATTTCTTCCGGTTTGCCCTGAAGCGGCCCGACGCATCTGTGCCCTCCGACCGCATCACTGCCCTGATAAATAGAATTGGCCCGATTCCCGAGCATCGAATTCCGTCAATTGAATGGCTGACTTACACCACGGATGTCTATCTCAATTACATTGAGGCGGAAGATACTCCGGCTGTCACGATTCTTTGGTATTGTGAGCCGGACAACAGCTATCACCATAAGGGCATCGGTACGCCGGATAATTTGGCGGCCATTCATGCCGTGGACGCCGAATTTGGCCGTATCCTCGATTGGCGTGCAGCCCAAGGTCTCAATGGATCACTGCAAATCATTACGCTCTCAGATCATGGTCAACTTACGGTTTCTAGCGAGGCGCTTGATGTAACAGCTAAGTTGCAAAAGGCGGGTTTTTCGGTGGGTGGCGCGGTGGATGGAAACCACGATGCAATCCTGTCACTCTCGAGCGCTGGCGGACTGTATGTACGCGATTCTGATCCGGATTTAATCAACCAAATCACCGCTTGGTTGCAGGCGCAGCCATGGTGCGGGCCGGTCTTCACACGCGAGGGACGAGGCTCTTTGTCACACGATCAGATAGGCATCGCCCATCGAAGGGCGCCGGATATTGGCTTCGTTGTTTCCAGTGACGATTTAGTAAACGGCCAGGGGCTGGTGGGTACTTCATTACAGGACAGTGTTTATCCGTTAGGAGGCGGTTTGCATGGCGGTTTGCACCATAAAGAACTGCATAATTGGCTGGCGTTGGGTGGTGGTGCGTTTTTTTCCGGGAAGGTAGTCGAGCGGCGCTCTGGTATCATTGATGTGCTGCCGACCGTTCTGCATCTCTTGGACATAGAAGCACCCGAAAGCGTTGAGGGCCGAATTCTAAAAGAGGCGCTTGCGAACGATTTAGGAGACGTGCCCGATACAGAAACTGAAACATTTACCGCCGATGGTGTAGATGGGTATCGCGCTCATTTGACGGTTAGTCGGGTCGGTGCTACGCGCTACCTGGACCGTGCCTGGGTGACCAGAAGCTGAAGGCAGCTGTTGGCAGCTCCCCTCTCAGAACAATGGAGCGGCAATATTTGCGAATTGGATATAGCAAGTCCAACACGGTTGCGTTGGGGCTAGCGTCCCGCCAGCGGTATCATAATCAAATGCAGGACACCGCGAGATAGTATCCGTTTCCGGCAGTGCTTTGGGCGGTTGTTGTATTGGTTGTGGCAATGCTCTTTGTCATCGCTTGTAGTCTTTTTGTCGGTTTTAGAAGAGTGGTGTTGATTACGATTTCAGTGTGAAATTTTGGTCTTACTATCGCTGTCAGGATGCTTGCACAGATCAAGGGTAACGATTACCGTCGCGGCCTACCTGCGGGCGTGGCGGAATTGGTAGACGCGGCAGACTTAAAATCTGTTTTCCGATAGGAAGTGTGGGTTCAAGTCCCGCCGCCCGCACCAAATACAATGTGGCAGGTTCATGTCCTGATGACCCCGGTGGCAAACGACCCTCGGCGATTGACGAAAGCCCTGTATTCTTGCGCGGAGGCGGCTGAGCTGTTGCCGATGAGTGGATCGTCCTGAGTTAAAGGAATACGGCATGGAATCCTTTCTGGAATACGAGAAAGTCGGACATGTGCTGCGCGTGACCTTGAACAGGCCGGAACGCCGCAACGCATTGTCGACACCGATTTGTGAGGGATTACTCGCGTTGCCAGCGGAGATTGATGCGGATGTCGATATTCGTTGCGTGATCATCACTGGCGCTGGTGAGGGATTTTGCTCCGGAGCTGACCTAAAGGAGCGTCACGAATTGGACGAGGAAAGTCGTTGGCGTTACGTCGAACTCGTCGATAAGGCGCTACTTGAAATTGAAGCCATCCCTGTGCCCACTATCGCAGCAGTGAATGGGCACGCGTTGGGGGGCGGGACGGAACTGGCGTTAGGATGCGACTTCCGATATTCGGTGGACCACGCGAAGTTCGGGCTTACAGAAACCGGCATCGGGATCATCCCCACCGGCAGTATCGTGCGGCTGCTGCGCGACGGCTACGATAATTTAAATGCTATGCTCACCTACACTGCTGGTCATTTTTCGGCTGAGAAGATGGCGGAAATGGGATTCCTAAACGGGGTTGTTGAGGATAACGCCGCGCTCTACACGAAAGTTGAGGCTTTGGCGTCGAAAATTGCCGGTAATGCGCCGCTGGCGTTGAGGGCGGCAAAGCGGGTAAAGCGCGAGCTATCGGCAGAACGAACAGATGCGGCCATGCGTCAGGCCGAAATTATCCGACGGTCGCTTGACGGCACGGAGGATTGCCTGGAAGGTCTCGCCGCTTTTGCGGAAAAACGAGAGCCGGTATTCAAGGGACGCTGACGGTCTCTGGTGACAATAATCCAGCCGCTCAATTAAAGATGTAGAAATTATAGGATGCGAAAGGACAGGCTCATGCGTGGTGCGGATCTCGTCGCCAGGTCGCTAGCGGAAGCAGGTGTGCGGACGATCTTTACACTTTCCGGTAACCAGATCATGCCGATTTTTGATGCTTGCATCGATGTCGATATCCGGCTCGTTCACACGCGGCACGAAGCTGCTGCAGTCTACATGGCTGATGCATGGGCGCAGATAACTGGCGAGGTGGGGGTAGCTCTGATCACTGCGGCGCCCGGATTTGCAAACGGGCTCTCCCCTCTGTTTTCCGCCCGGTTGGCCGAAAGTCCCGTAGTGCTTCTTAGCGGTGACTCACCGGTGAGCCAAGACGGTTTGGGTGCTTTCCAGGAACTTGCACAGGTCGAAATCGCTGCTCCGCTGACCAAGGCGGCATTCCGCTCTTCAAGCACAATGGGTCTAGGACACGACATCGCTAAGGCGATCCGGATCGCGTGCTCCGGGCGGCCGGGGCCAGTGCATTTAGCGCTTCCGTTCGATCTTTTAAACGCTGATGCGTCGAACGCCGCTATCCCAAAAAAGACTGCATTCGAAGCGGATCCCTCGCCTGCTTCCCCTGCAGTCATCCAGGATATGATGCGTGTCCTGGGCAAAGCCGAGCGGCCGCTGATAGTGACTGGGCCGTCGTTGAGCCGGTCGCGTGCCGGCGCTTTATTGAACGAATTAGCCGACGCGTTGGACGCTCCTGTTGTGGCAATGGAGAGCCCACGCGGTTTGAAAGATCCGTCGTTGGGCGCATTTGCAGAAATGCTACCCCAGACTGATCTGCTCGTCAGTCTTGGAAAGGCGATCGATTTTACACTGGGTTTTGCCAAACCGCCTGCGGTCGATATCGACTGCAAGTTCCTCGTCATTGACGCTGATGGTGGTGCGGTCGAAAGAGCGCGCCGCGGTTTGGGCGGCAGGCTTTCGCACGTTCTGCGTGCTGATCCAAAGGATGCGTTAAGAGAACTGATCAGTGCTTCCGACAGCGGCAATAATCGGTCCGGATGGCGCGACGATGTTGAAGGGGCCTTAGTTTATCGTGAAACGGGACTTTCAGCATCCGGAGACAAGATGCCGTCCTGGACATTATGCCAAGGGGTTCAGGAACTCTTAGACCGGACGGACGATCCGATACTGGTTTCAGACGGCGGTGAGTTTGGTCAATGGGCACAGGCGATAGTGTCCGCGCCGACGCGCGTTATCAACGGCCCCTCCGGGGCAATCGGCGGCGGCATATGCTATGCTATCGCCGCCAAACTTGCCCGCCCGGACGCGACGGTCGTCGCGTTGATGGGCGACGGCACGGCGGGGTTTCATTTCAGTGAATTCGACACGGCGATACGTGCCGAAGCTGACATCGTCGCGGTAATAGGCAACGACGCGCGGTGGAACGCGGAACATCTTATCCAGAAGCGCGACTACGGCGAGCAGCGGCTTATCGGCTGCGAATTAAATCAGACGCGTTACGACCTTGCAGCCGCTGGTCTTGGGTGTTTTGGGGAGCATGTTACTTCGCAAATCCAGCTGGCCGGCGCCCTGGATCGGGCGGTTAAGAGCGGACTGCCGAGTTGCGTTAATGTGGAAATCGAAGGCTTTGGCGCGCCAAACTTTGTGCGCGGATAGCCGGTGGCCCATCGGATTTAATGTTTTCGACGCTGGCGGCGAGACAGATTAGAAAACTAATTGTCGCAGATGCTGATTAAATGAGCCGATCCATTGGCGGCGGCAATTGCGCTGATGCTTCTCGTGTCCAAAATTCCATCAGAAAATTTATACAGATTTTCAACCCATTGTGCTTGCTATGACTGGTACGGCTGTGTAGAAGCGCCGATCGAATTCTTGCCGTGAAGATTAAAGTCACGGCTGCTGTAATGCGTGACGTTGGTTGCCGATTGACATCGCGCAAACGGAACTCTAGCGTCCGTTTTGAATCTCGCCTGGGAAGAAGCGAATACGGGATATGAGGGAGGTGTCGTGACCGAGCTACTTAAAATTCAGGGCCTGAGGACACAGTTCTTCACGTCAGCAGGAACGGTGAAGGCCGTAGACGGCGTCACTTATGATGTGGAAGAAGGCGAGACAGTCGCAGTGGTAGGCGAATCCGGCTGTGGTAAGTCCGTCACGGCCCTTTCCATCATGCGTCTGGTCGCGGAGCCCGCTGGTCGTGTTGTCGACGGCAAAATCTTATTCCAAGGCAATGACCTTTTGCAGCTCGAAGAAGAAGAGATGCGCAAGGTCCGCGGTAACAATATTGCCATGGTCTTTCAAGAACCGATGACCTCGCTGAACCCTGTTCTCAGTATCGGGTTGCAATTAAAAGAAACCGTACAACAGCATCTCGACGTCGACGACGAGACGGCCCTGGCAAGGGCGGTGGAGCTTTTGGGGCTCGTTGGTATGTCTGATGCCGAACGGCGTTTGGAACAGTATCCCCATCACCTTAGCGGCGGCATGCGTCAACGTGTCATGATCGCTATGGCGCTGAGTTGCGAGCCTAAGTTGATTATCGCCGACGAACCGACAACTGCACTTGATGTAACGATCCAGGCACAGATCCTGGAGCTGATGAAGAATCTGACCCGTGAACTGGGTGTCGCGATGATCATCATTACCCACAATCTGGGTGTCGTGGCTAGGTATGCTGACCGCGTGAACGTGATGTATGCGGGCAAAATCATCGAGAGCGGAACGGCGGAGGATATCTACCATAATCCGAAGCATCCCTACACGCTTGCGTTGCTGAAGTCTGTACCGCGGTTAGACCAGCCGCGCGGTGCCAAACTCGATCCGGTTGATGGGCAGCCGCCGGACCTAGCCAAGCTTGACGAAGGATGTTCATTCCGCCCGCGTTGCCGCTTTGCCGACGAAGGATGTGCCAAATCTTTCCCACCAACTGAACATGTTGAGGGCATCCACTACGCAGCTTGCTTTAATAAAGACAATTTGGAGAGCCCAACCAAGGAGGCGTCATGAGCGCGGTAGAAGAAACGTCTGCGGGAGCGAGTGCCGCGCAGCAATCTGACTTCCTGCAGGTCAATGACCTGCGGATGTACTTTCCGGTTACCGAAGGCATCATCATCCAGCGCAAAGTTGCAGAGGTGAAAGCGGTCGACGGTATTTCCTTTGCCATGCACAAGGGTGAAACCCTGGGATTGGTTGGTGAATCTGGCTGCGGCAAGACTACGACTGGCCGCTGCATTTTGCAGCTTGAAAAGATCACATCTGGATCGATCAAGTTTGATGGCAATGACGTTACTGCCTTCAATAAGGCACAGATGAGCGAATACCGTCAGAATGTGCAGGTGATCTTCCAGGACCCTTTCAGTTCTCTGAACCCGCGGATGAAGATCGGTGAAATTTTGGCAGAGCCGATGCGTGTGCATGGGATTATTCCGGACAAGCAGGGCCGCGATAAGCGGGTTATGGAACTGCTGAATATTTGCGGTTTGAGCACCCGTTTTGCCGATCGATATCCGCATGAAATGAGCGGTGGTCAGCGTCAACGCGTTGGCATCGCTAGAGCGCTGTCAGTGGATCCGCAGTTCATCGTTTGCGACGAGGCGGTTTCGGCTCTAGATGTGTCGATCCAGGCGCAGGTTATTAATCTGCTTGAGGATCTACGCGACGAGTTTGGCTTGACCTATCTGTTCATTTCGCATGACTTGAGTGTTGTTCGGCATATCTGCCATCGCGTTGCAGTTATGTATTTGGGTAAGATGGTTGAATTAGCGGACTGCGACGAGTTGTTTGATAATCCGATCCATCCCTATACGCGTGCCCTCCTCGACGCGGTGCCGATCCCGGATCCAACGATTGAAGGAGCACGCGAACACAAGATTGTTACCGGTGAAATACCTAGTCCGATGAACCCACCGCCCGGATGCGTTTTTCACCCGCGATGCACATTAGCGGTAGACGGCTGTAAGCAAGCCATTCCGGAATTTCGAGAAGTGAAACCAAACCATTGGGTTGCGTGCTCGGAGGTTTGACTGGTCCCGATATTCGGGGCAACATGCAGAACGCCGCTGGGAGGCGAACTCGGATACGCTTAGGTTTGACAAAATTTAGGCGGTTATCCGCTACAACTGGTTAATGAGAGCTTTGATTATGCTCTCGGTAAACAGGGAAGGAGAAGCGAATATGAAACCCAGATCTAAACTAGCGATTGCATTGGGAGCAGGTGCTGCCTTTGCTCTCGTTGCAGCCTCGCCCGCCATGGCGGTAAAGCGAGGTGGCACACTTAATATTGTTGTTGGCAGTAAAATCCCGTCCTACGACGGTCACCGTGAAACGACGTTCGGTATGATCCATCCGATCCGTCCGTTTTATAGCCTTTTAATCCGGGTCAATCCGGACAACCCGCAGTCGACCAGCGATTTCCAGTGCGACGTTTGTGAAAATTGGAAAGTGTCGGATGGCGGAAAGACTTATACGTTCAAAATTCGTGAGGACGTAAAGTTCCATGATGGAACACCCCTGACGGCCGATGATATCGTTTCCACCTACGGCAAATTGATTTTCCCACCGAAAGGCATCGCCAGTTCGCGTAAAGCCTTTTACGGGATGGTGGACAAGGTCGAGAAGACTGGCAAATACGAAATGGTTTTCAAGCTGAAGTATGCGACGGGTGGCTTCATCCCCGCATTGGCTACGCCATTCAATTTTGTTTATTCGAAGAAAGACCTTGATACGCACGGTTACACTTGGCACCAGAAAAACATTAATGGTACCGGTGCATTTACCTTTGTGCAGCATCAGCCGGGCGCTTTTGTCGAAGGCAAGCGCTATGGCAGCTACCACTTGATGGGTAAAGACGGAAAGAAGAAGCCCTATCTCGATGGCTATAAGGCCATTTCCGCGCCAAAAATGGCGGTTCGCTTGCAAGCAATTCGTGGCGACCGGGCACAGATCGAATTCCGCGCCTTCCCACCGAAGGCTCGTGACGACCTGAAGAAAGCTCTCGGCGACAAAATCACAGTCCAAGAGAGCGACTGGAACTGCGTCATGGGCTTCAGCGCCAATCAGAAGCTGAAGAAATTCCAGGATGTTCGTATCAGGCAAGCCCTTACATTGGCAATGGATCGTTGGGGCGGTTCGAAGTATCTCTCGAAGATTGCTATCGTGAAGACGGTCGGCGGAATGGTTTTCCCGAACCACTCTCTGGCAGCGAAGAAGTCTGAACTTCAAGAGATGATCGGCTACAGTGACGATCTTAAGGGTAGTCAGGCTAAAGCCAAGAAGCTTCTTGCCGATGCCGGTGTGTCCGGGATGAAGGTAGAGCTTCTAAACCGGGCGGTTGACCAGCCTTATAAGGTTGTCGGCACTTGGATGCTGGGTCAGTGGAAGAAGGTTGGCCTGGTCCCGAACCAGATCGTTCTTCCGACCGGTCCTTGGTACGCCAAGTTTAGGAAGAAGAAAGATCAGGAAACTATGATCGACTTCAACTGCCAGGGCGTTGTCAATCCGTTGATTGATGCCTCCAAATGGCAGTCGGCCGATATCGCGACGAACAATCGTGGTAACTACATCGACCGTACCATGGACAAGTGGTATGATCAGATGAACCGCACAGGCGATCCAGCCGAGGCGCGGGCAATCATGCGTAAGTATGAAAAGCGTGGCCTCGATGAAAAGGCTCACTTCGCGGTGAACTTCTGGTGGTACAAAATCAACCCTCACCGCTCCTACGTGAAGGGCTGGAACATTGCACCGAGCCACTACTTGAACCAGAGCCTGGATCAAGTTTGGTTGGACAAATAAGGCTCCCGTTTAAGAGCTGAAGTAAAAATACGCTCCCGCCGCATCATTTGATATGCGGCGGGAGCATTACTTCAAAATCAGGATGTGATTTCAAGGCGATGTTAAAATATACAATCAAACGCGTATTACTAATGGTCCCGACATTGTTCGGGGCGGCTTGCCTAGTATTCTTCCTATTGCGGCTTATTCCAGGTGATGTTTGCGAGTTGCGGATGTCCGGCGAAGGGGGCTTCGTCGATGATGAGGCGATTGCAGTCTGCCAAGAAGAACTAGGTCTGAACGATCCCAAAATTGTGCAATTTGGCGATTTCATTTATGGATTTATGGTCTTCGACCTTGGTCAATCCATGTGGACTGGCAAAGCGATTACCCACGAAATTAATCTTCGATTCCAGCTATCAGTACAAATTGCGATAATGGCGACACTGATATCTGTTGTAATTGCGATTCCACTTGGGACTATATCGGCGATACGACAAGACACTTGGCTGGATTATGTGGTGCGAACCTTCAGCATCGCTGGCATAGCTATTCCATCTTTCTGGCTAGGTATCATGATTATCCTGGGTCTTTTAATTTCGACGCAGGCTTGGTTCGGTGAGCCTTGGATGCCACCGATCGAATATGTTTCGCCGTTTGTAGATCCAGTCAGTAATTTGGTGCAGCTAATTTGGCCCGCGATTGCAACGGGTTATCGTTATTCTGCGGTCGCTACCCGAATGACCCGCTCTGCGCTTCTTGAAGTGTTGCGTGAGGACTATATCCGCACGGCACGTGCCAAGGGCCTTTTCGAAAAGATCATCATCAACCGACATGCGTTGAAAAATTCCATGCTGCCGGTTGTGACAGTCATCGGTATCGAGTTTGCCTTTCTCATGGGCGGTCTTGTGGTAACGGAGCAGGTGTTTAACTTAAACGGCGTTGGTAAGCTTTTCGTTGAATCAGTGCAAAATCACGATTTTAACATGACACAGGCACTCGTGATGCTGGTGGCATTGATATTTGTGGTAACGAATTTCATCGTTGATATCTTTTATGCTTGGCTGGATCCTCGGATCCGGTACAGCTAGGGGGATAGATTATGACAACAGTCGACGTTAGCGCTGATGGTGGTCTGGAAGACCTTCGGGAAACGAAGTCTTTTGGGCAAAAAACTGTTGAGATGATCAAGAAGCAACCGCTTGGCACAGTGGGCTTTTTGGTAGTCATCGCGATGATTGTGATGGCGGTGTTTGCAAACTATCTAACGCCGTATGATCCGGAAGAAAATGATTTCGCTTCGATGCTTATAGCACCGGGTTGGGAGTTCCTTTTGGGAACCGACCAATTCGGCCGTGATATAATGACACGCCTTATCTATGGTGCTCGTACGGCACTATTTGTCGGATTTGTTGCTTCATTTGTCGGAGCGTGTTTGGGATTGGTTCTGGGCGTGATGAGTGCTTATTTCGGCCGAACCTTTGACCTGATATTCCAGCGTGTCATGGATGTTTTCATGGCGTTCCCGCTGATCATTATGGCGCTGGCCATCGTTTCTATCTTTGGTCCGAGTACGCAGAACGTGATCATCGCGATTACAATTCCATTTATTCCTCGGTGCGCGCGAGTGGTGCGGTCTAACGCTTTAGCCATCCGTGAAATTCCGTATGTCGATGCTGCTAGGGCTCTTGGTTATACTCACGCTCGAATTATTTTGCGCCACATGGCTCCAAACGTAATGGCACCGTTTCTCATTATGATTACCGCTTTTGTGGGGCAGGCGATCTTGCTTGAGGCATCTCTGTCCTATCTCGGTCTTGGGGTTCAGGAACCGACGGCGGCCTGGGGGCTTATGCTGCAGGGTGGTGCTGAGGAATATATCGAGAGCGAACCTTGGATTGCTATATTTCCAGGCATCGCAATTTCGCTGGCGGTTTTCGGTTTCAATCTTTTTGGAGATTCTGTCCGAGACGTACTAGACCCGCGGCTGCGTACGCAGTAAAACGGCTCCACAGATTGAACACACGGGCTGTCGCGCTTCCTAAGGAGCGCGGCGGCCCGGTGTTATTTAGGTTAGACAGAATTACAAAAAACTGAGCGAGTACACATGACCGTTACGAATGTGAGCGATCATCTTGAGGTTGCACAGGAGTTTGAACCACAAACGTTTTTCGAAAAGTTAATACACTTAATAAAGCGGCAGCCGTTGGGCACCATCGGTGCCATTATTGTTTTAATACTTATTACTCTTTCTGTTTTTGCGCCTTGGATTACGCCGGTCGATCCGACTGATAATGATTGGGATAATATGCTGGTACCACCCGGCGCTGATTATTGGGTTGGTACTGATCAGTTCGGGCGAGATATTCTAACCAGGTTAATTTATGGGGCTCGAACTGCATTGTTTGTGGGGCTCGTTGCGGCCTTTTGCGGTGCTACCACTGGTTTGGTTCTCGGTGTTGCGAGCGCTTATTTTAGTGGGACGTTCGATTTGCTGTTTATGCGCTTTATCGACGTGTTCATGGCTTTCCCGGCGATCATCATGGCACTCGCTATCGTATCGATATTCGGCAACGAACTATATTACGTGATCCTGGCAATTACTTTACCGAACATTCCCGACTGCGCGCGTATCGTTCGATCGAATGCGCTGCAAATTCGAGCAATTCCCTACGTCGACGCAGCACGTGCGTTGGGCTTTAATCATATGCGGATCATTTTCCGGCATATGTTACCAAACGTTATGGCGCCTTATTTGATTATCATGACCAGTGCGATTGGAGGTGCGATCCTGTCCGAGGCGTCGTTGTCCTATCTTGGAATGGGAGTGCAGGAACCAGTCCCAGCGTGGGGATTGATGCTGCAAGGTGGTGCAGAAGAGTACGTCGAAAGCGCGTTCTGGGTCGCTTTTTTCCCTGGTTTTTCGATCGCATTGACTGTATTCGGGTTCAACATGTTTGGCGATGCCGTGCGTGATATCCTCGACCCGAGGCTGCGCCGAGAGTAGGTAACCTCTCGACAACATATCGCAGAATTAAACAACGCGTTTCTTGCAATTTGAGAGGGCGATTTGGCTGGGTGGCCAGATCGCCTTCTTTTGTATGTCGTAATGGTAAGGTTCGAAAGTGAGCGTCTTGGAAAACACTTAAGAAACCTTTGCACTGCTATAGCTGTCAATCATTTAGGTTGCTCGTAATACTTATCCATAAATCGTTCACTAAACGTGAAACAGAAAATGTCGATATGGCCGTGTGACCGATGTAATGTGCATCGCCGCTTTGGATGAACACGGTAGATCACGTTCTCTGTTGTGCGATGATTGTCAACCGCACTAGATGAATAGACGTTCGTCTTTCATATT
>PBDC01000067.1 GCA_002717185.1 Rhodospirillaceae bacterium | reverse complement strand
GGGCAGACTTCCAGAACTGGTCGCCGACGGACTTGACGATTGGGGTGGCGTTTCGCCCGTGACCCCAGATCATGTCAACCCAGAAGCGCCCTGGCCGCATCTTGATGCTCTTGCTAAGGCGACAGCAGAATGCGGGAAAACCCTGATAGAACGGATGGCGATTTATCCAGCGTATGCACTGGATGGCAATCGCTGGCTGGACAAGGCGCTGCGGACGCCGGTGCTTCGAATGATTGACGCCGATGGTCTGCCGCGCACGGACAGTTGGATGACCGGAACACCGATGGCGCCTCCCGCGCTAAGCTTCAGCCCATCGGCGCCGGTCGGAACAGAAGTCATGTCGTTACTTGATAGAGCGCAGGATGGGTTAGGCTTATCGGAAGCCGATGTGACGCGTCTGTTTCAAGCGCGTGGAACCGAAGTTGCAGCGATCTGCAACGCGGCTGATGCGTTGCGCAGAACGGTAAATGGTGACATGGTCAGCTATGTAGTCACTCGGAATATCAATTACACTAATGTCTGCTATTTCAAGTGCCAGTTTTGTGCCTTCTCAAAGGGGAAACTGAGTGAAAATCTCCGTGGTCGGCCCTACGACCTCGATCTTGATGAAATCAAGCGACGGGCGATAGAGGCATGGGCTCGTGGTGCAGTGGAAGTTTGCATGCAGGGCGGTATTCATCCGGATTACACTGGTGAGACATACCTGACGATCCTGAAATCTGTGAAAGAAGTTACTCCGGATATACATGTGCACGCCTTCTCGCCTCTGGAGGTTTGGCAGGGCGCCAAGACACTTGGTTTGAAGCTATCAGATTACATTGGAATGCTGCGTGAGGCCGGGCTCGGCTCGCTTCCAGGAACGGCGGCCGAAGTGCTTGATGACGAGGTGCGCTCGATACTCTGTCCGGACAAGGTCAATACGGAACAATGGTTTGCAGTGATGGAAGCCGCTCACGATGCTGGAATACGGACCACATCCACCATAATGTACGGCCATGTCGAACGGCCGGTCCATTGGGCCCGCCACTTGTTGCGTTTGCGCGAACTGCAGATGCGCACAGGTGGCTTCACCGAATTCGTGCCGCTCCCATTCGTTGCCGAGGAAGCGCCAATCTACCTTAAGGGCCAGGCTCGCCGCGGTCCGACCTTCCGCGAAGCGGTGCTGATGCACGCCGTTGCTCGGCTGGCTTTGCACCCCCATATCTCGAATATCCAGACCAGTTGGGTCAAGATGGGACCGGAGGGTGTGCAGGCCTGCCTCAATGCCGGGGCAAACGATCTTGGCGGTACCTTGATGAACGAAACCATTACCCGTGCGGCTGGTGCCGCGCATGGCGAGGAGATGCCACCGGCGTCTATGGAACGTTTAATTCGTGATATCGGACGCGAACCACGACAGCGCACGACGCTCTATGCAGATGCCAATGAAGAACGTTATGCAGCGGCGTTTGGAGCCGAGACCCTAAGTGACGTGATCAACACGCCAGCACGTAAATACGAGCGTAGCAGTATTAGACGTGAACTGCACCGCCCCGGTCTTGACGCTGCTGATTGATCTGTTCGCGTGATCAGAAACTAAAGCGGCGCGCTCTATAGCGTGAATAACTAATTCGTTTTGGCTTATCGAGCATCCAAGTTGCGTTTGGCGACATCGGGGATTTTGTGGAATGAAAAGACGTTGGGGATGAACGAATCCTCCGTGGTAACATGTTGATCGTCTTTACCGATGCCGTCCGCCCGGAAAGCCCCTTGAAAATTTGATGCAGCTCACACGTCCTTGCATGTATTGCTCAGCGAGGAGCGCTTTGCACGATACTGTTGATATCGACGGGCGGCATTTACGTTTTGGAGGTCTGCATGGCCGGTGCCACGTGTGATACGCTGGAGGGAGATAACAACGCGTTTACCGTTGCTCTTCGCAAAATTTTTGGCAAAAATAAATTACCTCTCAGCGGGCTGAGAAGTTATCGCAACGCCCTATAAATTGCGTCGGCCGCGTCGAGGAAACGGTCGTCTTGTCCTGCGTGCCCAATAACCTGCAGCCCGATTGGCAAATTCTGTGGTCCCGTATATAGAGGCAAGTTGATCGCCGGTCCGTAAAGACCAGTCCAAATACGGTTGAAAGGTGGTTCGCCGATTGTAGTTACATCCGCTGGGGCTTCGCCGGGTGCACTGGGGGTGATAAGTACATCCCAATTTTCTAAGGAGCTGGCATAGCGGCGTCGATAGTTACTAAGGGCAACCAGTCCTGCCTGATACTCCGTCGGTGAGACCTTCAAACCGTTCGGCACACGATTGAGGCGCATGTTATCGCTCAAGCTGTCGGGATAGTTAAACCATTCATAGGCCAGCGTGCGGGAGATCTCGTATCCAGAAACCGCATCGAAACCTTCCATGGCGGCCTCGAACCCCTCAGGTAGATTGAAATCTTTCACTATGGCGCCAGCTGCGGAAAGGTCACTTGCCGCCTTAAGGAGGTATTCCTTGGTAGGGTCGTCGGCTAAATCCCAGTTTGGCGTGCGGCAGACGCCGATACGCAGCTCACCCATAACTGCAGTCTGAATAGTGCGATAGGGTTGATGGGTCATAACTGCGCGCAGCAGTGCTTGATCCTCCATCGTTCGGGTCATCATACCAAGTGTGTCCACGGATCGGGTGTTGTCGTGCACACCAAGCGGATTGTAGTCGCCATATGTCGGTTTGTAGCCGATGCAACCGCAAAAAGCGCCAGGTCGCACGATCGAGCCGCCAGTTTGCGTCCCGAAGGCTACCGGTACCATGAAGTCGGCAACCGCCGCGGCAGAGCCGCTGGAAGAACCAGCTGGAGAATGGTTTGGGTTGTGCGGGTTTTTGGTTTTGCCAGCCTTTTGCGCCGCGAATTCGGACGTCACCGTCTTGCCGAGGGCAAGCGCCCCTGCACCCCGGACCAGCGCGACGCACGGAGCGTCTACACAGGGTTGGTTATCTTTATGGATTGGTGACCCATGCGTAGTTGGCATGTCATGCGTGTCGATGATGTCTTTCACCCCGATTGGCACACCATGTATTAGTCCCTTCGGTGGTCCGGCATCCAGTTTTCGTGCCGCAGCTAGCGCCGCATCCGGATCTAGATATTCCCAAGCGTCAACCGCAGGTTCTCGTTCTTCAATGCGATTTAGCAAGGCGCGCGTGACCGCTTCGCAGCTTGTATCGCCGGCATCGATGGCAGCCGCAACCTCGGTCGCGGAGAGTTGGGTTAGATCCATGTGCTTACTCAGCCTCAGTTTCCAAAGTATACGCCATTTTTAAATACCACAGGGACGGTTCGGTTTTCTTTTGAGTCGCCAATCAGCGGTTTGCCGTTAACGCCTATACGGTCGTCTTTGGCTTGGCCCTGAAAGTTTGGCGTACCGATACGCAGCATTACCAGGCATTCGTCTGTGCTGGTCGCATGGAAGCGGTAGAGCATGCCTTTGGGCATCATAAATCCCTGATTGGCGACAACGTCCTGAATTTCCTCTTCAGGGCCGTAGAACCGCGCACTGCCCTGCAGCACGACGAATACATGATCTTCGTCAGGATGGGCGTGTAGTTCATTTTCGCCACCCGATGCGTAGACCTTAAGCCGTACAGATAAATCCTCTGTTGCCGACAACACCGTATCGGTGCGCCCTTGCTCCAGCATCTGCGCCTTCATGTTGAACAGGGTCGGTTTCGAGGTCTCTGTCGCGGCGATCTGATCTTCGATAATTGATTTGGAGGAAAGGGAAGGCTCGGGAATAATGGCGCCATCATCCATGACAGATCTCCGGAATGCTGTTTAAAAGGGAATAGGTTCGACCGGTTCGGTGTTAGTACGAATTTCGTTCATATCGGATTATTTTACATATCATGCCGCACAACAAGTTAAGGTTTAACCAGAACCCATGAAGCAAATGCGCTGCAGCGGACCCGTATTCTGGGAGGACTAAAATAGAGTGATGCTCTTGGTGTCAGGTAGAAGGGCGTCGTTCAAGCATCAGAGAACAGACCGGCGCACCCGCGGTGTTAATGGCTGTTTGCTAAATTAGGCTCTGAAATCGAAGAAAGAGTATCGGGAGTAACAACTGGGACGATGTCCCAATTACGTACATAAGCCGCCCTTAGTCGGTTTTTAGTTTGATCCGGCTGCGCAACGCGATTTTCAGGTTACGAGGTCAAGTCGGCTATAAAGGCTCTGAGAATATGTCGAGCCTTTGTTCTTTGCTTCACGAAAAAGATGTCCGCACATTAGTACAGGCAGGATCCCATTGGTCACCGGGACGATGACTGAATAGAACACAAGCAAAAAATAGTGGCTGCAATCATAAGTATGTTGTTGTGCAGTGAGGAAAGCCATTAGTGCATTAATTATTCGCCCGAGCCAGGGCCTGATCTAAATCCGCGATGATATCAGCGGGGGTCTCGATACCGATCGACAGGCGGACAACCTCCGCACCGGCACCGGCAGCTGAAAGCTGTTCCTCGGTTAGTTGGCGGTGTGTCGTCGAAGCCGGGTGAATTACCAGCGACCGGCTGTCACCAATATTAGTAAGATGACTGAAAAGCTCTACCGTTTCGACCAGCTTGACCCCGGCGTCGTATCCACCTTTTAGCCCGACGGTCATAACTGCGCCGGCCCCCTTAGGTAGATAGCGCTGCCCCAGCGCATAGTATTTGTCAGTTTCCAGGCCGGCATAGCTTACCCAATCGACAGCGGCGTGGTTGGACAGGTGTTGCGCTACGGATAGTGCATTCGAGCAGTGCTTCTCCATACGCAGAGGCAAGGTCTCGATACCCAGCAAGGTGAGAAAGGCGTTCATAGGTGACTGCGCGGCACCTAAATCGCGCAGCCCAATTGCATGGCCATAGATCGTGAACGAGAGTTCCCCAAAAGTTTCCGCGAAGGTCAGGTTGTGATATTCCGGTGCCGGCTTTGAAAGGCTTGGGAACTTATCATTCTGCATCCAGTCGAAGGTACCAGAATCGACGACCATGCCGCCGATCGCCGTTCCGTTGCCACTCAGAAACTTAGTGGTCGAATGCACGACGATGTCCGCACCGTGCTCGAACGGTCGGCATAGATAGGGGGTCGCCATGGTGTTATCGACGATTAGCGGTACGCCGATGTCGTGCGCGATCTCGGCTAACGCGGCAATATCCGTCACAACGCCACCTGGATTCGCGAGGCTTTCGATGAAGAAGGCCTTGGTTTTATCGCTTGCAGCGCGTCGGAAGTTTTCTGGGTCGTCCGGATCGACAAATTTCGCGCCCCAACCGAATTTGCGGTAACTGTGGCCCATTTGATTGATTGAGCCGCCATAGAGCTTGTTAGCCGCGATAATTTCATCACCCGGCTGCATCAATGGAAACAGAGCAAGGATCTGTGCCGCATGACCGGATGCTGCGGCCGTGCTGCCGACGCCTCCTTCTAAGGCTGCGCAGCGTTCCTCTAGTGCGGACACAGTCGGGTTCGTTAGGCGAGAGTAGATGAAGCCGGGAACCTGCAGATTGAACAACGAGGCAGCGTGCTCCGCATCATCGAATACAAAGGACGTCGTTTGGTAGACAGGCGTTTGCCGAGCTCCCGTCGCCGGATCAGGCGCGCCACCGGCATGTACCGCCAAAGTCTCGAAGCCGGGTTCGTTATCGGACATATTCGGTGTCTCCTTGGGAGTTTTTTTGATGCGGGGTAATCTGCCGGCTGAATTTACTAAAGCTTCCGACGTTTGCTCGAAATGACCTTGGAATTGAAACCGTTCCAGGATAACTCGCCGTTCAGGCGGGCATACTCAACCTTTGGGCACCGGTCCATGACCACACGCAACCCAGCAGCTTCAGCTCGTGCGGCAGCTTCGTGATTGATCACGCCAAATTGCATCCATACGACCTTTGCACCTATCTCAATCGCTGCATCAGTGATTGGTCCCGCCGCCTTCGCATTACGAAAGATATCGACCATATCAATCGGTTCGTCGATTTCATCTAGACTGGACCACACGGCTTCGCCAAGCAGCTCCTGACCGGCTACGACGGGATTAACCGGGATAACCCGATAGCCTTTCGTTTGCAAATATTTCATGGCGAAGTAGCTGGGTCGGTTCCAGTTAGTGGAGGCACCGACCATGGCGATCGTTTTTACATCGGCCAGGATGCTTTTGACGAAGGAATCTTCGTATTTCAGCGCTTCCATGATTTACCGCCCACGCCAGACCGGGTCGCGTTTCTCGATAAAGGCTCCCATGCCTTCCTCTGCGTCCTCTGCCAACATGTTTTGCACCATCACCTCGCTAGCGTATGCGTAGGCGTCCTCCACACCGCTCTCAAGTTGGCGATAAAAGGCTTCCTTGCCCATGGCGATTGTAAGTGCGGACTTTGAGGTAATTTTTCTGGTCATTTCCGCAACCTTCGCATCCAATTCACTTTTCATCACGACGGCGTTTACCAGCCCTATTTCCTTGGCGCGTGCAGCGTTAATAGGATCGCCGAGAACCAACATTTCCATGGCTTCCTTGCGACCAATGTTTCTGCTGAGAGCCACCATGGGGGTCGAACAGAACAGACCGATATGTACTCCCGGCGTGGCAAATTGAGCGTCTTCTGCTGCCACCGCAAGGTCGCAGGTGGCGACAAGCTGACAGCCGGCGGCCGTGGCGATGCCCTGTACGCGGGCGATCACCGGTTGTGGCAACCGCATTACGCTCAGCATCATTTGGGCACAGGCTGCCAAAGTCTCTTCGTAATAGGTGCGTTCGGGGTTGCCTCTAAGCTGTCGGATATCATGACCGGCGCAAAAAGCGGGTCCATTACCGGCGATGACCACCGCGTGCACAGATGTGTCGTCTTTGATCGATGCCAGAGCGCCATTCATTTCACCCAACATTTCTAACGAAAGCGCGTTGCGCGCCCGCGGTCGATTCAGAGTTAGGTACGCGACACCGTTTACATCCTCTCGTAGCAGTATCGGGTTGTCTGTCTCGGCAGCCACAGCGGTCTGAGCCATAGTTCCTCCGCTTTTCGCTTTGTCTTCGATTAATGGAGCTGTAGTTGTACCAGCGCTTTAATAACATGCGAAGTGTTTACCCATGTCTGAGCAACTTCCGAAGGCGACCCTTGCGGAATTCAACGAGATCTGCGCGGCTGACGCTAATTTTCTTGAGGTCTATGATTTCCAGGTAGAGGAAATAACCTATGGCGCCGCTGAAGTACGGCTGCCGTTTGATCCTAAGCACGTCCGGCCCGGCCCTACGGTTAGCGGTCCCGCGATGATGGCAATAGGGGATTATGCGATATGGGTGGCCGTGATCGGTGTATATGGCGTGATGGCAAAAATGGCGGTGACGACCAGTCTTAACATTAATCTGCTACGTGGAGCCGGGCTCAACGACCTGGTCTGCGAAGCCAAGGTTATCAAGGCCGGCAAACGGCTGGCTGTAGGTGAGGGGATGGTGTTTGCCAAAAACCTCGAAGGGCCAGTTGCACATATCACAGCAACGTATTCTATTCCCCCCGCATAATCAGTCTATTATACAATGGTATTATAATACCATTACCATAACCTATTGTTTTATATTACGAAATATCCATTAAAAAACATTGACTGAATGAATGGTATTGGCATACTGATCAACTACCGCGCGTGGCCGATTTTCGGCGCGAAACCTAACAGGTGTAGTCAGATGAACACGTTTTCGATGAAGCCGGCGGATGTCCAGAAGAAATGGCTCGTCGTTGATGCCGAGGGCGTGGTGCTAGGACGCATGGCGGCGGAGATCGCCAAAATTCTGCGTGGAAAGCATCGCCCGGAATTCACGCCGCATGTGGATTGCGGCGACAACGTCATTGTAGTCAATGCCGAGAAGGTGCAACTGACAGGTAATAAGCGCAACGACAAGACTTATTACCGACATACTGGTTACCCTGGTGGTATCAAGTCGCGTACGGCTGGCGAGATACTGGAAGGTAAAAAGCCGGAGGATGTTGTTATTAAGGCTGTGCAGCGCATGTTGCCGAAGAACCGGCTAGCGCGAAAACAACTCAGCAATTTGCGCGTCTATGCAGGTGCTGAGCATCCCCATGAGGCGCAGAACCCGGAAAACTTGGATATAGCTGCTATGAACCCAAAAAATAAGCGGAGCGTCTAAAGATGGCCGACGAAAAGGACCAAGAAACGGTAGCGGCCGAAGCGCAGCCAGAAGAAGTGGCGCCAACGGCTCCTGCAGAACCGATTCGCGACCTCGCTGACCTGGGTGCGGCGACTGGCTTGACCCAGGCTACGCCGGAAGCCGATAGCGCGGCGTCTAACGAGCCCGCAGTTGCTAAGCTTGACGAACAAGGACGTGCGTACGCAACTGGCAAACGGAAGAACGCGGTCGCACGTGTCTGGATCAAGCCCGGCGCCGGCCGTATCATCGTTAATGGCCGCGAAATCGAGACCTATTTTGCCCGTCCGGTTCTTCGCATGGTAATTAAGCAACCTTTCGCGGCGGTTAATCGTGAAAACCAATACGATGTGATGTGCACAGTGAAGGGCGGCGGTTTGTCCGGGCAGGCTGGTGCTGTGCGGCATGGGATCAGCAAGGCGCTTACAGGCTTTGAACCAACTTTACGTCCGACACTGAAGTCTGGCGGTTTCCTGACCCGAGATTCACGTGTTGTCGAGCGAAAAAAATACGGCAAGCGCAAGGCGCGTCGTAGCTTTCAGTTCTCGAAACGGTAACATACGAGTACAAAATTTTTATTTTTTATTAAGGGGTTGGATGTTTTCCAACCCCTTTTACTATAAGGCGTAAACGAGGCGCGCGTCTGCTTTTGGCGACTATCTAACGTCCGGTAACAGCGCCTGGTCAGTTAGGTAGCGTTAAGCTTTCGGTTTAGGTTCAGAGTGTGCCTGTATAAACGATCTAATAAACGAATCGCGTTTCACAGTGCCTGAATCATCAGGTGCGAGCGCATCAAAGGATTTTACTAAATTTTTCATAGAGGATTTTTCAAACTCCCCTTTTGTAACGATTTTGTCCCCATTTAAATCCATTTTATCGAAGTAGAAAATTGCCATTTCTTCTGGTGAATGCTTGTGGACAGCACCATTACAACCGCCTGCCATCGCGGATGGAGCTGCAATAAGTGAAAGTGTCAGTACTGCTGGGGCTATAATTTTCATCGATGGCTCCTGGTTCTTTTTGGTATAGTATATACGCTGGTATTTGGTCATTAGATCCGTTGTCATGAGTGAACGCTGTCTACTCAAAGAGAAGTAATAGGTCGACAGAGTGTCGCGCTCAGTCATTTCATAGTGAAATCCTGAAGGTTATTGGTGGGCGGTCAACGGTCCCATAAAGCCGCAGGGCCATGGGCATAGAGAGTCCTATCGCTGGTCAAACGGTGCTTCATTAAGCGAAGGTGCGCTTGATCTTCATGACATAGCTGTCAAGCACCAGCCATTTGGCCTTTCGGATGACGCAGTTCGCTACGAGAAAACTCTGGATCAGAGGAAATAGTTTGCTCCCAATTTCAATCCTGGACGGTGCTTAAATCTTTGGCGCGAGCTTGAAATATTGAGGCCGATGCTCCTTAATTTATTTGTCGAACCGGCATCTCTCCCTTAGCTTGATATCTAAGGGGATCGTTCGAGCTTAAACAGAAAATCGGTGTAAATCTGTTTTAGTATCCACCACTTTAGACTGACAGTGTCGTGTTCGAATGCGATTGACTTAGATGGTTTGCGCTTATGAGTTGGTATGGCGCGCGCGAAATTGTTAGAAGCCAGGAACTCGGTCGTTAACCCGAAACCTAAGCTTGAAGGGCAGTGGACCCTTGAAGGAGAAAGTATGAAAAATGTATCGCTTTTCTTTACATCGATTTTGGCTTCCACGCCGGCTTTAGCGCACCCCGCTCTAGAGCATAGCCAAAGCGTCTTTCATCAAGCCTTGCACATGACTGTTGAACTTGGGCCGTTACTGCTGATCTTGTCGTTAGGTGCCGGCTGGTACTTTTTTCGAAAGGGCAATTAACAATACGATCATACAAGGTTTTGTTGGAGTAGGGCCCTCCTTTTATTTGCTAGCTTTTAAGCAGCAAAAAATGTTGGAGGTAGTTCTTGGGCAGGTATCTCCCGAAGATTATGGACAATTGATAGGCCTAGCGCATTTGCGTCTAGGGGAACGCCATCTTGTCTTTGTTTGCGAGAGAACGTAAATAACGGACCGAGTAAGTAAGAGCGTTGATCCGCTTTGATGGAGACTTACATGTTGCAAAAGCGACGACGATTACGAGGTAGCGCATAAGCCAGCGTAGTGTCTCTGAACGACGGGTGCTTCGACAAAACGGGCGTGCCGCATCGGGGCGCCCGTTTTGTTTGTTAAAAGGGATCAAGAAAATGAACGCAACTGTATTCATCGACGGCGAAGCTGGAACGACAGGATTACAAATTCATGCGCGGCTGAGAGACCGCAAAGATGTGAACTTGCTGCATCTGGAGGACGCTGAGCGAAAGGACCCACAGCGGCGACAGTCGATGCTCAATCACGCCGACCTGTCGATCCTATGCCTGCCGGATGCTGCTGCGCGCGAGGCAGTCGCGATGATCAAGGACCCCAACGCACGGGTGATCGACGCGAGTGCGGCGCATCGGGTAGCCGATAATTGGGTATACGGTATGGCTGAGTATGACGTGGATCAAGCGGCGCGGATAGCTACCGCCAAACGCGTCAGTAATCCGGGATGCTATCCTGTTGCCACTATAGCGTTGGTACACCCACTAGTTGAGGCAGGCATCCTGCCGAAAGACTGGCCACTTACAATCAATGCCGTTTCCGGCTACTCCGGCGGAGGCAAGAGCCTGATCGCCGCCTTTGAGGACGAGGCTTCGGACAAACACACCACCGACAATTTTCAGGTTTACGGGCTTACTCTAGATCACAAACATGCGCCGGAAATTCACAAATACACGGGCCTGAAACACCGGCCGCTGTTCGTGCCAAGCGTTGGGCGTTACGCGCAGGGCATGATCGTGCAGATTCCTTTGCAACTCTGGGCCATACCATCGCAACCCAAGCCGTCAGAGATCCACGCGGTACTGGCGGACTATTACGCAGGGCGGCAGTTCGTAACTGTAGTCTCCTTAGAAGAAACGTCTATGATCAACCGCCTGCAACCGGAGGCCCTTAAAAATACCAATGAACTGCAGCTGCACGTCTTCGGCAACGATGCACACGGTCAGGTGGTGCTAATGGGTTTGTTGGACAATCTGGGGAAAGGCGCGTCCGGCATGGCGGTGCAGAACATGAACATAATGCTTGGCTTGGAAGAAGCTACGGGCCTTAGTTAATCATGGCTGGAAATTTTATAAACAAAATATTGGGTAGACACAAAAGCTGGAAGGCAGCCTTTTACTGCTGTTAATGAGTTGGCAAGTATCAGTTTGTTTCCATAAAATTCCAATAACTTGAAAAATTTAGAGTATTTGGAACATCAACAATTCTGCTTAAAGCCAGCCCTGATTTCATGAAGCGCACCTAATTTTGAGACGTTGTATATCTAGGAATGAAAATTGGAAGTGCATTGCTGATCTAAAGCACTAGTGCATTTTTCATCACAAGTTTATTGCCGCCTCCTTGCCTGAGCATTGCGGCGGTTTAACTAGCTTTACATCTATCAAATTCGCCGATGCCGTCACTCAGCCCCAACGACGGTTTCGGCGCTTGTCACTCGTGCGGCGCAGTATTTGAACTCTGGAATTTTGCCGAACGGGTCAAGCTGCGGATTGGTCAAGACGTTTGCCGGTGCTTCCGCGAAGCAGAAGGGGATGAAAATCAGCCCTTCTGGGATCGCACCGTCTACGCGGGCCTTAAGCTCGATTGCGCCACGGCGGGTCTCCACTCGGATCGCATCGCCTGCCCGAAGACCGAGCTTGTGCAAGTCGCGGGACGACATTTGCGCGATCGCTTCCGGCTCGATCTCATCGAGCACGCGACTACGGCGTGTCATCGCGCCGGTGTGCCAGTGCTCGAGTTGTCGGCCGGTAGTTAGGATCATTGGGAACTCGTCGTCCGGTTGCTCGTTCGGCGGGATGATATCCGCTGGAACCAGTTTGCCTCGGCCGCTTTCCGTAGGGAACCCGTCGCCGAAGACAATCTCGTTGCCAGGCTGGTCCAAAGCATCGACGGGATAAGTAACTGCACTTTCGTGCTCTAACCGCTCCCAGGTAATGTTGTCGAGAGATCCCATCACGCCCTTCATCTCCGCGAATACGTCGCTGGGATGGGTGTAGGACCAGTCGAGGCCAATCCGCTTGGCGACTTCCTGGATAATCCACCAGTCCTGACGCGTATCGCCTGGCATTTCCAAAGCCTTACGGCCCATTTGAACCTGCCGGTTTGTATTTGTGACTGTACCGTCCTTTTCAGGCCATGCGGATGCGGGCAAGACTACGTCAGCGTGGAAAGCTGTTTCGGTCAGGAATAGATCCTGCACTACAAGATGCTCAAGCTTCGCTAGTGCCTCGCGGGCGTGATCCGCATCCGGATCTGACATGGCAGGGTTCTCACCCATGATGTACATAGCCTTGATGATGTCATCATGCACCGCGTCCATAATTTCTACCACCGTCAAACCGCGGTTGGGGTCGAGCGAAGTGCCCCAGACATTTTCGAATTTTTTTCTAATTTCCGGACCCTCGACGGATTGGTAGTCCGGATAAACAATTGGGATGAGACCTGCATCTGACGCGCCTTGGACGTTATTCTGGCCACGTAAGGGATGCAGGCCAGTGCCGGGCCTACCAACCTGTCCGGTGATCAGCGATAGGGCAATCAGGCAACGGGCATTATCGGTACCATGTGTATGTTGAGATATGCCCATACCCCAAAAGATGATTGATGATTCTGCTCGAGCGTAAATACGCGCGACTGTGCGCAAGGTGTCGGCGTCTATGCCGCAGATTTCCGACATAGATTCCGGCGAAAAGTCAGTAATGTGCTTTTTGAGGTTCTCGAAGCCTTCTGTTTGAGACTCGACATACTGCTTGTCATACAGTTCTTCTGTCACGATTACGTTGAGAATGGCGTTCAGCATTGCCACGTCGGTGCCGGGTTTGAATTGCAGCATGTGTGTCGCGTGCTTTCGGAGGGCCTGGCCGCGTGGGTCCATGACGACCAAGGTTGCGCCGCGCTTTGCTGCCTGTTTGAAGAACGTGGCTGCAACAGGATGATTTTCCGTGGGATTGGCGCCGATGACGATGATTAGTTCAGCATCGCGACATGCTGTGAAGGGGGCGGTAACGGCGCCTGATCCTATGCCCTCCATCAGTGCGGCGACAGAGGAGGCGTGACACAGTCGCGTGCAGTGGTCGACATTGTTCGTCCCAAAGCCGGTCCGTACCAGCTTTTGGAACATATAAGCTTCTTCATTTGAGCCCTTGGCTGAGCCGAAGCCGGCGAGCCCCTTCGAGCCGTCACGATCTCGAACTGTCTTTAACCCGTTGCCAGCTCGGTCAAGAGCCTCTTCCCAGGTGGCTTCACGAAAATGGGTCCAGGGGTTGGCGGGATCGATATCAATATCGGCCGCCTTCGGCGCGTCGTCTCGACGGATCATTGGCTTAGTCAGCCGGTGTGGATGCTTAATGTAATCAAAGCCAAAGCGGCCCTTGACGCATAGTCGGTTTTCATTTGCTGGCCCCGAACGACCCTGCACCGCAACTATTTCGTTATTATTATTGGTTTGGTAAGTGATCTGACAGCCGACCCCGCAATAGGGACATACGCTTTCGACCTCGCGCAATGGATCAGTTTTGCCGACGCCGTTTTCGTCTACTAGTGTTTTTTCTAACAAGGCACCGGTTGGGCAGGCCTGAACGCATTCGCCGCAAGCGACGCATGTGCTCTTTCCCATCGGGTCGTCGAAATCGAAGACCACTTTGCTGCCATGGCCACGATAGGCCATGCCAATTACGTCGTTGACCTGGACCTCACGGCAGGCGCGAACGCAGAGATTGCAATTTATGCAGGCGTCAAGATTGACTGCCATGGCGGTATGGCTGTAGTCAGCATTGATTGGGGTACGGGCGGGAAGACGGCTACTGCTGATCTCTAAATTGTCTGCCCAATGCCAGAACTTCGATTTTGGATCATGGGCGACTGCACGTTCTGGTTGGTCTGATGCGAGCATTTCAAAGACCATCTTGCGCGCTGATTTAGCGCGCTCGGATACGGAGTTCACTACCATTCCATCAGTCGGCATGCGAATGCAGGAAGCCGCCAATACGCGCTCGCCCTCGATCTCGACCATACAAGCGCGGCAATTACCGTCTGGCCGGTAGCCTGGCTCGGGTGAATGGCATAGGTGCGGTATCTCGACACCTTGATGCTGCGCTACCTGCCAAATCGTCTCGTGGTCCTCGGCCTCAACCTGTGTGCCGTTGAGTGTGAATTTGACTGTCATGCGACTTCCTCGCGGAAATGCTTAAGGACGGAGAAGAGAGGATTAGCTGCTGCTTGCCCAAGACCGCAAATCGAGGCGTCGGTCATAGCGCGGCCAAGTTCTTCTAGTAGAGGTTTATCCCAGGTCTCGTTTGACATTAGGGCGACAGCCTTTTCAGTACCAACCCTGCATGGCGTGCATTGACCGCAACTCTCATCTTCGAAAAAACGCATGAGGTTGCGTGCCACATCGCCCATATCATCTTGGTCGGACAGAATAACAACCGCGTGACTTCCGACGAAGCAGCCTTCGGCTTCGAGTTTGCCGAATTCAAGAGGTAAGTTGCCTTTTGATGCCGGCAGGATCCCACCGGATGCGCCGCCCGGTAGATACGCCTTAAAGACGTGACCATCTGCCATGCCGCCACAAAACTCCTCGATCAATTCTCGCGCGGTTATGCCGGCGGGCGCCAGCTTTACGCCTGGCTCACTGACACGGCCGGAGACAGAATAGCTGCGCAGTCCCTTGCCTCCGTTGCGGCCCTGTCCCGCAAACCAAGGAGCACCTTTCTCTACTATGTCGCGGATCCAATATAGGGTCTCAACATTGTTCACTAGGGTGGGACGGTTGAACAAACCGACCTGTGCCACATACGGTGGACGGTGCCGGGGTAGGCCGCGTTTACCCTCTAGGCTTTCGATCATTGCCGATTCTTCGCCGCAAATGTAGGCACCAGCGCCGCGGCGCAATTCGACAAAGTCATCTTCGATTAAATTTTTTTCAACTAAATTTTTAAGTTCAGATCGCAATACATTGTTTAAATGCGGGTATTCATCGCGCAAATAGATATATACGCGGTCAGCCTCGACTGCCCAAGCGGCGATAAGCATGCCTTCGAGAAAACGGTGTGGGTCGGTCTCTAGATAGTGCCTGTCTTTAAAAGTACCGGGTTCACCTTCATCGGCATTGACCGCCAGGTAGCGCGGTTTTGGTTCAGCTCGCACGAACTGCCATTTTCGTCCTGTCGGAAACCCCGCGCCACCCAGCCCGCGTAATCCGGAATCGTCGAGTGCGGATAGGAGGTTCTCAACAGTCATCCTGCCGTTACGGCAGTCGCGAAGCAGCTTGTAACCACCGTTGGCTTGATAGTCATTTAGATCGCGATAATCGGGTACCAGCGGTGAAAAGTTACCTTCATCGATTGTTTTGCAAATATTCTCAACCGTAGCATTAGTAACGTGGCGATGGCTGACTTCAGCGATTGGGGCATTATCGCAACGGCCCATACAGGGCGCAGGGACGACGCGCACCAACCCATCATATTCTTTTCCCAGTTCTTTAAGCAGTTCCTGTGCACCCATCATTTCACAGGTCAGGCTATCGCAGACCCTAACCGTAAGTGCAGGAGGCCTCTCTTCTTCCTCACGGACGATATCGAAATGAGCGTAGAACGACGCGACTTCGTAAACTTCCGCCATTGGCATGTTCATTTCGTCGGCCAGTGCTGCTAAATGGGTAGCTGGCAGACAGCCCAGGCTATCCTGTATCAGGTGCAGGTGTTCGATCAGTAGATCGCGACTGCGCGGACGATCGCCAAGCAGAACTGATATTTCCGCTTGGACAGAGGGATTGAGCTGCCGGCCTTTGGGGTGGGCACGGCCTTTACCGCGCCCGCGGCCAGGATGTTGCCGCTTGCGGACGATCTTTTCACCCTCTGACATGGTTGCTCCGTAATATGCGTTTAATGGTGACTAGAATAAACCTACGACATCGCCCTTGTCGTTGATATGAATGCTGTTGGCCGCCGGAACCCTTGGTAGGCCGGGCATGGTCATGATCGCACCACAGATGACGACCAGAAACTCTGCCCCCGCTGACAGCCGCACCTCTCGTACCGGAACGGTGAAGCCTGATGGCGCCCCCTTTAGGTCCGGGTTGGCCGAGAAACTGTACTGTGTCTTGGCCATGCAGACTGGAAACTTAGCAAAGCCCTGATCCTCATACTGCTTGATCTGGTTGAAGACGCTGGCGTCAGCTGTGGCGTCGTCGGCGCCGTATATCTCCTTGGCAACGGTGCGGATCTTGTCCCACAAAGATAGGTCATCATCGTAGAGTGGCTTGAAATCCGCCTCACCACTATCTGCGATTTCCGCTACTTTGGTCGCCAGTTCTTCAGTGCCGGCACCGCCATTGGCCCAATGGGAACAAACGAAAGCGTCAACCTTTAGACCCTCGCAAAAATCGCGCACAACCGCCATTTCCTCATCGGTGTCGGCGATAAATTGGTTGATGGCGACAACTGGTGGCACGCCAAACTTTCGGATATTGCCGATGTGGCGGCCTAGATTCTCGAGTCCTGCGCGCACTGCCTCAACATTCTCCTCGCCCAGGTCCCCGCGCGCAACGCCACCATGCATTTTCAGCGCACGCACTGTCGCGACGACGACCGCGGCGGAGGGTTTAAGGTTTGCCTTACGGCACTTGATATCAAAGAATTTCTCCGCGCCCAGGTCGGCTCCAAAGCCAGCCTCCGTCACAACATAATCCGCCATCTTTAAGGCCGTTGTTGTTGCGAGCACGGTGTTGCAGCCATGAGCGATGTTGGCGAAGGGACCGCCATGAATGAAGGCCGGGTTGTTTTCCAACGTCTGCACCAAGTTAGGCATCAGCGCGTCGCGCAGCAGAACGGTCATTGGGCCATGTCCCTTCACGTCGCGAGCGCGCACTGGTTCTCGGTCGCGCGTGTATCCAACGACGATGTTGGATAACCGCTCCTGCAGATCTTCAAGATCTCGGGCGAGGCAGAAGATAGCCATGATTTCCGAGGCCACCGTAATATCGAAGCCAGATTGGCGAGGGAAGCCATTCGGCACACCACCTAACGAAGTAACGATATCGCGAAGCGCGCGTTCGTTCATATCCAGCACGCGCCGCCAGGTGACCCGACGGGCGTCTATATTGAGTTCGTTACCCCAATAGATGTGGTTATCGACCAACGCGGACAATAGATTGTGCGCCGTACCGATAGCGTGCATGTCGCCGGTAAAGTGCAGGTTAATATCCTCCATCGGCACCACCTGGGCGTAGCCACCTCCGGCTGCACCGCCTTTCATGCCGAAGCAGGGGCCTAAGCTAGGCTCGCGCAGGCAGGTAATTGTGTTCTTACCGATGCGGTTTAGCCCATCACCGAGCCCCACAGAGGTCGTCGTCTTGCCTTCACCCGCAGGGGTAGGGGTGATGGCGGTGACCAGAATTAATTTTCCGTCTGGCTTGTCCTCTAGCGATTTAATGTAGTCGGCAGACAGCTTGGCCTTATAGGGCCCGTATTGCAGCAGGCTTTCCGCAGGTATGCCGAGTTTCGCCCCTATCTCATCAACAGGTTGCATGTTTGCGGCACGGGCAATCTCTATATCGCTCTTCGGGGCCATTGCTTTTTCTCCCTGTTCTTACTCTGCAGTCGCAGTTGTCGTCCGGATCCCACAACGGGGATAATCAAAACTGTATTACCACTCGAATATGGCGGCAGGAATATCTGGTGGAAAATTCAACCGTTGGAATCTTAAGCCCTTATGATTGCACGGTTCCGCTTGCTGGCAAAAGAGAATTGGACGAATTTGTATGAGATTGTTCTCGCAAGCAGAATAATGAACGTGCTCCGTCACGGTATGCTAGTTGTGCTAGCAACTGAACTATTTGTGCAAGCTACGCTCCCAGTTACGCCCTGCTAATGGCGCGCAAACGCTGTCGCATGACAGCATCGCCGGCTTCACTGCCGTCGTGGAATGTACCAAAGAGCCTATCCAGAACCACCAAACTGCCACCGTAGTTGCATTCGAAATGTTTGTGGTGAAGGTAGTGAAAATGGCTACCGCCCTCGATCATAAACCAGTCGCTGAATTTTATCCGTTCGAAGCCAGTATGCGCTGTAGCCGCGTTAAAGATCGCGAGCTGGATTTGGAACAGCGCATTCATTGGATGCAACGCCATTAACCACTGCACGATCACAGTTGAGAAGTAGATTGCATGCTCGACCGGGTGCATGGCGAGCCCAGACCAGGGGCCAACCTCGACATTGTGATGATGCAAGGCGTGTACTCGCAGGTAAAGCCACCGTTTATGCAGCAGTCTGTGGCCGAGATAGAAATGTATCGAGTGAATAACTGGTCCCATTAGAAGCAGAAAGATAAACCAACCCCAAAACAAAAACGGATCGGCCGCCACGCCAGGATAGCCCAAATATCCGTTGGCAAAGCCCCAATAGGTCAAAATCTCGAAGCCCGTAAAAATGGGGACTGCAGAGAAGAGGGTGCGGAGCATGTTATCGAACACCTGATTGCGGAATAGGAACCGTCCGCTGTTGGTTGCGAGAGGTTTTAAGGTGAAGCGATAGGAGGAGCCTTGTCCATGGAAGACGTGGAGGTAAAGATGCAAACCGCCAAACAGGAGTAAGGTGAGCGCGAGGTTTCGACAGAGGATCAGCGAGACCCACCATAACTCGAACGTCTGCATGGCCTCCAGCGCTGGCGTAAGCCAAGTCCAAGTGGCGAGCGTGATGCCCACCCAGAAGAGATTGAGCGGCCATAGATATCCCGGAAAGGAAAACATCCAGCGCGCTAAAGCACCAAACCGTGGTGGCCAGTCGTTGATCGGCGCCGGAACTATTTTGTATTGGGGGCGCCATTCGCCTCTCTCATTGCGCGTGTATGTCGAGGTTTTTCTCATATATCAACTCTTCGCTTGGAACTACGCCCGCAGCATAATCGATTTCTGAATCCAGCGGCAAACGCAGGAATTTCTCGTTCTTAATTCTCTGGTGGCCACACATCAGCCAGTGCACGGAAGCCACTTACGGCAGCGGGCCAACCGGCATAGTGCGCTGCATGGATAATCAGCTCTTCGATTTTTTCACGCGGATGGCCGAGATTTCGAGCACCGGTAAAGTGGACCCGCATCTCGTCCTCTCGATTGAGCGCAACCAGCATTGCGCAGGTGATCAAGGAGCGTTCAGTGATCTCCAGGTCCTCGCCTTGCCAGACCTCACCAAAAACATGATCGACAGTGAAGCGCCGGAACCGCTTTGGCATAGGTATCATCTCGCCAACCGGACCGTCCTTGAAAAGTTTACCAACGATCTCTCGGCCCTTCTCTCGTTTGTCGTTATTTTCCATTAGAATGCCCTCCTTATTTTGATTGGAAGTGGTGATCGCTAAAGCATAACGCTACGTGCAACACGGACCAGCTCTGTCGCTATTTGTATTCGGAATCACCGTTGTCTAACCTGAAGAGAAGGTTGTGACGGTTTAATCAGGCGAAGGAATGTGGGATGACATATGATCTCTTAATTCGGAACGGTCTAATCGTCGACGGCTCGGGTATGCCCGGCTATCGTGGCGACATTTCGGTCAAAGACGGCATAATTGTCGAGATCGGCAAACTGAGTGGCTCGGCCGACCGCACTATCGATGCTGAAGGGCTGGTGGTAGCGCCAGGCTTCATCGATAACCATACCCATTTCGACGCGCAAGTCACCTGGGACCCGATGTGCTCCAGCTCCTGCGATCATGGTGCCACCTCGGTGATTTTTGGCAACTGTTCACTTTCGCTCGCCCCGGTTCGGCCCGGCAGCCAGGAACGGTTGTCTGGCTTTCTGTCCTATGTCGAGGCAATTCCAATGGAAGTTCTCAACACAATCAATGTTACCTGGGAGAGTGTCCCCGACTACATGGAGACGCTCGATAACGGCCTCGGTGTGAATGTCGGCAATCTGATGGGGCATTCGGCGATCCGGTTTTACGTGATGGGTGAAGCGGCTCAGGAGCGAGCTGCCACCGATGAAGAGATCGAAGAGATGCGAACGATTGTTCGGGAGGGCATGCAAGCTGGGGCACTAGGTCTCTCGGTGTCGCGTAATGCCGGCCATTTCGACCCGCAAGGCGTGCCCGTGCCTGCTTTGTGGGCGGAGGAGAAAGAGATCTTTGCCATCTGCGATGTGCTGCGTGAACTTGGTACTGGTATTATTCAGAGCGGCGGTGGCAATGGTGCAGAGGTAGATAACGGACTGATGAGCCGCCTGTCCGAGGCGACAGGACGCCCAGTTGTTTACAACACGTTGCTGCACAATTTGAAATATCCGGGCCAATGGAAGGAGCAGATGGCGAAAATCGACGAGACTGTGGCGAAGGGCATACGTGCTTATCCCATGTGCACGCCGAACGAGATCACCGACTTCTTCACCATGCGTAACACGCAGGCCTTTCGCGGACTACCAACTTGGCATCCTATCCTGATCGCGTCGGACGAGGAGAAACTGCGCGCCTACAGTGATCCGGAAATTCGTAAGAAGCTTCACGAGGAGGCAATCGAGTTCAAGATTGACTTCACGCCCAGAGGTATTTCCCGGCAGTGGTGGAACCACATGACTGTGCAGAACGCCATGCTCGACAAGAATAAGGGACTGGAAGGTAAGACGATAGGTGAGATCGCTCAGGAACAAGGCAAGGGTGTAATCGATGCGATGCTTGACTTGGCGGTAGAAGAGAACCTCGATACTGCCTTCCTGCAAAGTGAGGTCAACGCAGATCCAGAAGCGGTAGCCGAAATCCTAAACTACCCCAATGCGCTGATTGGCTTGTCGGATGGTGGCGCACATGTACAGTTCCAGGCGGGTTTTGGATACAGCACACGTTTACTAGCTGAGTGGGTACGCGAGAAGCAGGCTATGTCTCTGGAAAACGCGGTTAAGCGGTTAACCTTCGAGTCGGCATCAATCTTCGGATTGCATGATCGGGGTCTGGTGCAGCCTGGCAAGGTGGCCGACATCGTAATCTTCGATCCGGAAACGGTGCGTCCCCTGCCCAACGAAGTCGTGCACGACTTTCCTGGCGGCGCTATGCGCATGCGTCAGCCGGCCGAAGGGATCCGAATGACCATCGTAAACGGCCAAGTGCTGATGGAAGACGGACGACATGTGGGATCATTGCCGGGCCGGTTACTGCGCAACAACCATTACAGGGCAAACAGCGCGAACTAGTCACGAGCCCCCTTAACAAAGTGCTGCGGCACGGAGCCTTGCCATGACCGAACGTTTGAAGGGAACGAAAGCCGTCATCACTGGTGGTGCTGGCGCCATTGGCCTGGCCACTGCGCGGGCCTTCCTTGCGGAGGGGGCGGAGGTTTTCGTGACGGATTATGACGACGCTCTTGTAATGAAGGCAGTCGAAGGATTGCGATCGGAAGCAAAGCCGGCTTTGGTAGATGGTGCCGCCGCGGACGTCAGCGCCGCAGATGCTGTTGGCACGATGATGGCGAAAGCAGCAGAGGCGATGGGTGGCATGTCTGCGCTGATCAACAACGCTGGAACCAACGTGAGGGGCGACTTGGTTGATTTGTCACCGGGCGACATAGATCGGGTTATCGATGTCAACACCAAAGGTGTGATGTTGTGTACCCAAGCGGCTATCCCATATCTCCGAGACCGAGATAACGCCTCCATAACGAGCACCGCATCACAGGCGGGTAAACGCGGTTGGCCGCAGATATCGGTCTATTGTGCATCCAAGGCCGCGGTAATCGGGTTCGGCCGCGCTATGGCGGTGGAATTAGCACCAGCGATCCGGGTCAATTCCATAGCGCCGGGCCACATTAAAGACGAGGGCATGGCTTGGGACGGATTTGTCGAACGAAAACGGATCGAGCAGTCATTGGACGAATTCAGTGATGAGTTCGCGGCCAAGGAAATCCCGTTGCAGCGCTTGCAATCAGCGTCCGATATCGCCAACGGCTTCGTCTTCCTGACGTCTAATGAAGCGTCGGAAATTACAGGCGAAGTGCTGAATATCGGCGGCGGCGTTGTGATGGACTAACGGCCATATTTAAACGCTTACCAACATTCCGCATGCAACGCAGGACAGAATGTTCTTTGAACCCTTAGTTAAAATAGGATTGTTAGCGATTCTTGCTGAACAGCGTCATGGTTGCTCTTAACCTCACCAATATTTACGCTCGACCCATGCACGTGCAGTAGGTAAGTGCGGCCAGTTTCATGTTGCCGAGGAGACCTAGGACCATGACAGAAACTAGCTTTGAAGCAGAGCTAGAAGCACGAGGCGGAGCACCTCAGGCTATTCCAGACTCGCCGATTTTCTCGTGGCCACCGCAACCGGTTGCCGCGACTAAGTTTCTGTTCGGTTACCCCGGCTACTTCGTGCCTATGAATATCCTCTATATGGGGCTCGCTATTATCAGTTGGTTCTGGCTGACGCCGGAGCTGGCATCCATGAAAACATTTCAATGGGATTGGATTGCCATCATTTACAGCCGTAATTTAGCGCTGACCTTTTTGATCTTTGGTGGCCTGCATTGGCGCTTCTACATGAAGAATGCGCAAGGGGAGCGGTACATGTTGAACCGCAAGGCGCCTACTGTGTCGCATCGGCGCTTTCTGTTTGGCAATCAGGTGCGCGAGAACATGTTTTGGACGGCTGGTAGTGCGGTCTTAATCTGGTCCGCCTACGAGGTCGTGACCCTTTGGGCTTTCGCGAATAGCTATATCCCGATGCTTAATTGGGAAGCGCATCCGTTTTATTTTGTTTTGCTATTTTGTGCCATTCCAATGATCCGTGATGCGCACTTTTATTTTGTTCACCGCCTGCTTCACTACCGCTTGTTTTATCGTGCCGCGCATCAACTGCACCATAAGAATGTAGATATTGGACCGTGGTCCGGCATGTCGATGCATCCGGTGGAGCACGTTCTTTATTTCAGCGGAATCCTTGTGCATTGGGTGCTGCTGTCGCATCCGATCCATATTATCTTCCATGTACAGGCGACCGGACTTACGCCGGCGATGGGACATGTCGGATACCACAAGTGGGAAAACAAGGGAGCCAATGCGCGTTCGATTGGTCAGCGTTATTACCATTACCTGCATCACCGCTATTTTGAATGTAACTACGGCGGCGATGGCACGGTTCCGCTCGACAAATTGTTCGGTACTTGGCATGACGGCACGCCGGAAAGTCATGAGGTCATGCGCGGCTGGCGAAAGCAGGCGCATGGTTCCTGATAGCCTCATCGGAACCAATAGCTTAAGGATAATTTCGAGTAGCCACTGGATACGACAGTGCATTGCGTCGCAGTACACAGGTGATGCCTGTAAAATTGAGACTTTATAATCTATTTGTCGTTATTTCCGGTGATAAATCGTAATAGTG
>PBDC01000066.1 GCA_002717185.1 Rhodospirillaceae bacterium | reverse complement strand
CCGAGTTCTTCGTCAAAAATGTATTTCTGTTTTAGGGACCAGCCTGGTCCACCAAACTCTTTCGGCCAGTTTGGCGCGACCCAGCCTTGCTTATGGAGGATCTTGTGCCATCCAACGACATCCTCGCGCTGCATCTCAATGCCGTTTTCGACCTTGTATTTTAGGGCATCCGGTGTCGCCTCGCGCAGGAACTTCCTGACTTCCTGTCGAAACTTTTCATCTTCCGGGGCGAATGCGGCATCCATTGGCGCAATCCTTCGAGATAGTTCTATAGGCAGCCCATCTTGCGCCGTTTCGCTTTCGCCGACAATCGGATTGGCCAAAATCGATTTTTCGTGCGACCGTTGTAGTCCGAAATAATGTTTATAGGGAGGGATGTCGTGACCACGTTTGATCTCGCCACCACAGACGAATTGCTATCTACGACGCGGGCGGTGCGTAAGAGGCTTGACATGGATCGGCTCGTCGAGCGGTCCGTTATCACGGACTGCATCGGATTATCGCAGCAGGCGCCGACAGGGTCGAATAAGCAAGGCTGGCGCTGGGTGGTCGTGACCGACGCGGAAAAGCGCAGGGTGATCGCCGATTATTGCCGCAAGGGCGTTGGAGATTACTTGTTCACTGCGAAAGCGGCGGCGGAAGAACGCGGCGCGGGACAGGACGTGCGGGTATTCGAGTCCGCACAGTTCCTCGCTGATCGGATGCAGGATGCACCGGTTCATATCATCCCTTGCATTGAGGCGGGCCACATTGCGGCCGACGCACCGCGGCGCGCCTGGATTGGCCTCGGTGGTTCGATTTTCCCGGCGATCTGGAGTTTCCAGCTTGCCCTGCGGGCCCGTGGCCTCGGCTCCTGCCTGACCACTTTGCACCTGTCCTACGAGAATGAGGTGTCGGAACTGCTGGGCATTCCGGACAGTATGCTCCAAATCGCGCTGCTGCCGGTGGCCTATACGAAAGGCACCGACTTTAAAACAGCAAAGCGGCCGCCTGCTGACGAGATTATTCATTGGGAACAATGGTAAGAATCGACAATTGGGATCTGGACCGGTAAAGAATTTGCCTTTTGCGCGATCGGAGAAAATCGATATGGAAAAACGCAGGCTGGGCCGCACGGGGTTCGAAGTGTCGGCGCTTGGATTTGGTGGTGGCCCTGTGGGCTTTCTGGGAACAGAGCAGGACAAGGTAACGACAATTGTCAATTATCTTCTCGACAATGGTGTGAACTTCATCGATACGGCGGCCGGCTATCCAGGATCTGAGGAAGCGCTCGGCAAAGCCGTCAGTCACCGGCGGGACGAGTATGTGTTAGTGTCTAAGTGTGGCCAGGCATTTGATGACCTGGAAGGCGACGCCTGGTCGGCGCAGGTGATAGAACAAACGGTTGACCGAGCGCTGCGAAGGCTAAAAACGGATCATCTTGACGTCATGTTACTGCATTCTTGCGAGCAGGAAGTGCTGGAGAAAGGCGAGGCGGTAGAGGCTCTGGTTAGGGCGCGCGATGCCGGTAAGATCCGCCATGCAGGCTATTCCGGCGACAACGATGCGGTCTTGTATGCCGCCGGTTTGGATGCGATCGACGTGGTCGAAACATCGGTAAATATCTGCGATCAGGCCAATATTGACTCCCTGCTTCCTGAGGCGAAACGCTGCGACATTGGCGTGATCGTCAAGCGTCCGGTCGCGAACGCGGCCTGGCTCGGCGTTGGCCAGCAGCCCGGTTTTTACGCCAACTACACCACCAGCTATTCGGAACGTTTCGAGGCGATGGGACTGGACCTGGCCGACCTTGGCGGTGACGGTGACTGGGCAGAGATCGCATTGCGCTTTACTCTGGCGCAAGATGGAGTGACGTCAGCTATCGTTGGTACAACCAATCCGGAAAACGCCAAGCGTAACATAGAAGTGGCGGCGAAGGGTCCGTTGCCTAATGAGGTGACCGTCGCGATCCGATCGGCGTTTGCCAGGGCGGAGTTGACCTCTGGTGAAGCTTGGCTTGGTCTGCGGTAGTTGGCCGACTATTATCCTCAGCTTTGTCGACGGTACTAAAACAGTTTCGGTTTCTAGGGGAGAATAGGTTTGCCTGGCCCGCTTGAAGGAATTCGCATTATCGATATCACTACAGTTCTGCTCGGCCCATATGGCACGCAGATGTTGGCCGATGCCGGCGCTGACGTCATTAAGGTGGAGGCACCGCCGACCGGTGATATTGCCCGCAATATGGGTGCGGTGAAGAACGTTAATATGGGGGGCATTTTTCTAAATGCGAACCGAAACAAGCGGTCTCTAGCGCTCGACCTGAAACAGGAATCAGCGAAAGAAGTGCTGCGCAAGCTGATCCCGACCGCCGACGTATTTGTGCACAATATGCGCCCACAAGCGATGGCAGGTCTCGGTTTTGATTACGAGGCTGTATCGGCAATCAAGCCGGATATAATTTATGTCGGCGCATATGGTTTTGGACAAGACGGCCCCTACAAGGCAAAGCCCGCCTATGACGACGCGATCCAGGCGTCTTCGGGCCTCGCCAGCATGTTTCGGCGGCAGGATGGCGATGCGCGTTATGTGCCGGCGGCGATTGCTGATAAAGTTACAGGTCTGACCATGAGCCAGGCGGTAGCCATTGCGCTGTTGCATAAGGAGCGGAGTGGGGAGGGTCAGTTTGTCGAGGTCCCGATGCTGGAGACCCTGGTCAGCTTCAATCTGGTCGAACACATCAATGGCTGTGCTTATGAGCCGCCAGTTAGCGAGCTCGGCTATGCCCGGGTGATGACAGCTTTCCGTCGCCCGTTTCCGACCAAGGATGGTTTCGTCTGCATGCTGCCCTATAGCGATAAGCACTGGTCGAATTTTTTTACGTCTGTGGGCAGGCCAGAGCTGATGGAAGATCCGCGTTTCTCCTCGTATCGCGCACGTATCGGTAGTGTTGACGACCTTTATGGTTTCGTTGGCGAATGCACGCCGGACCGCACCACGGCGGAATGGGTAGAATTATGTGACGAGCAGGAAATCCCATGCATGCCGATCATCGATCTCGACGAATTGCTGGAAGATGAGCATTTGAACGCGGTTGGCATGTTCGAGAAGCACCAACATCCGACCGAGGGCGAAACCCTGCTCGTGCGTGCGCCGGTGAACTATGCCAAGACGCCGAATAGCATTCGCAGCCACGCGCCGCGCTTTGGAGAGCATGGCGCCGAGGTTTTGAGTGAGCTGGGTTACGACGAGGGCAGTATAGCCGAGTTGATGGAAGGTGGTGCGGTTCTGACCGATTCCCAATAGGAAGAAGGTTACGAGATAGCGCGATGGAAAAGGTGCCAACCGTCGACTTCGCGCCATTTTTTTCCAATACACTGGCCGGCAAGCAGATGGTGGCGGATGCTATCGGCACCGCCAGCGAAGGCATCGGCTTTTTTTATCTCGCTAATCACGGCATGCCAGCCGGGGTGACAGACGCAATCTTTGCCTCAGCGCGGCGATTCTTTGCGCTGCCGATCGAACGTCGCATAGATCCGGCAATTCTAATTTCGCCAGAACACAGCCGCGGCTACCAGCCGTTGGGCGCACGTTTCTACCCGGGCACTGCCGAGCCGGATCAGATGCAGGCATTCAAGTATCAACGCGAGCTACCCGACGACGATCCCGACATTCTAGCAGGTGACCGTATCCAGCAGCTGAATAAATGGCCGGAAGGTTTGCCGGGCTGGCGGGCATCACTACTCGACTATTTCGAAGCAGTGGATGGCGTAGCTATGGGCCTGCTGCGCGCATTTGCTCTGGCTTTAGATTTGGAGGAAAATTACTTCCTCAACTTTTTCCGAAAACCTTTAACCCAGGTGTCACTGCTGCACTACCCGCCGGCGCCGGTAACCAAGGGGCTTTATGGCAATCGGCCTCACCTGGACGAGACCGCGTTCACCATAGTGCTGCAGGAAGATATGCCGGGGCTGGAAGTGGAGACGGCGTCAGGCCTCTGGATCGATGTGCCGCCAATCAAGGACAGTTTGGTGATCAATATCGGCGACTACATGGCGCGCTGGACCAATGACCGATATCGCTCTACTCGACACAGGGTTGTCAACCGGATTGGCAGGGAACGGTATTCTGTGCCTTATTTCGCGATCCCGGACTTTGATGCGGTCATCAATTGCCTGCCAAGCTGCCAGGGACCGGATAATCCGCCGAAATACCCTCCACTTCCAGTTGGTCCGGCAATTCAGCGGAAGTTCTCGGGCGATTATGTTGACTAGTTAGCGCTTCGGTGGCGCCCTTTGTTTCCATCCTCAGTCGCACTTCTCGACAAGGATAAGGCCCAGTGCCTTTTCCTTCGACTTCAGGAAGTGTTCCGGACGCTGCGTTTGATCATTTTACAGGCGGCTGCCGATAATCCGGTTCGTCTTTATTCCTTTCGGGCGACCGACAAATTGGCGGGCGCGATCCTCTTTCTGGCCGCCGCTGCCATCTCTCTTTAGCTGGTGATCAGCCCGCCATCCACATTATACGACTGGCCGGTGATATTGCGCGCGCCGGGTGAGGCGAGAAAGACAGCAAGCGCCGCAATGTCTTCTGGCTGGTTGGCGCGGCCGATCGGGATCGGCGCGACGTGTCGCTTGAGCGCCTCTTCTAGACTGACACCCTGTTCTTTCGCACGAACCTCTAGATTGCGATCGCTCAGGGGCGTGCGAGTGACGCCCGGGCAGATCGCGTTGACGTTGATGTTATGTTGTCCCAATTGCTGAGATGCCGTTCGCGTCAAAGCAATGACCGCGCCCTTGCTTGCCGCGTAGGCCGCGTTTGAGGTGCCGGCATAGCCGCGTCCGGCGATCGAAGCAGTGTTGATGATGCAGCCGCCACCTTGCTCGATCATCTGTTTTGCCGCCCGCTGCAGGCAGAAGAACACGCCTTTGGCGTTGACCCGGTGGATACGGTCCCAATCCTCTTCTTTCAGGTCCATGATATAGGCGCGCCGTGTGACCCCAGCATTGTTGACGATTACGTCGAGCCGTCCGAAATCGTCTACGGTCGCCTGCACCATCCGGTCGATATCTTCTAGATCGCCGACATCCGCTTGGATTGCCTTTGTTTTGACCTGGAACTCTCCGGCTTGGTCGGATGTCCTTTGTGCCGCTTCGCCATCGATGTCGACCGAGATCACCTGTGCGCCGGCTTCCGCCATTGCGACCGCGATCGCTTCGCCGATCCCCGCCCCGGACCCCGTTATCAGTGCGACCTTATCCTTGAGTATCATGATGCCCTCCCATTAATTTTGGGACAGGCTAACATGACGTACTGGGACCGATGAAACAGGCAACGGGTCTTGCGTGCATTTTAACGATCGGTGGAGGTACGAGGTGGCTTTGGAAATAGCTCGGTGAATGTCGATCCGTTAATTGTTCTGCAGCAGCACCGTGACGTCGCTATCATCGTAATATTAGAGTTAAATTGTTAAAGGGTTGTAATAATCAGAAGGCAGTAGGCGGTAACCCACCGCCATCGACCACGATCGCTTGGCCAGTGGTGAATGCCGCATCTTCTGAGGCGAGGTAGGAAATCGCCGCTGCGATCTCTTCCGGTTTGCCGTGGCGGCCGACCGGGATAGGCTTGGCGCGTTCCGCCAGTCCTTGCTCGACATTCGTGTAGCCGGCCTTCATCGTCGAGCTGATAGCACGGTCGGTGCGGATCGAGCCTGGGCAGACGCAGTTGACTGTGACCCCATGCCGAGCCATGTCGTAGGCGAGAGAGCGAGTAAATCCGATTACGGCTGCTTTGGAGGCGCAGTAGGCGGCTCGTTCAGGCAGAGCCTCCAGCCCGGCCACTGAAGCGAGCGAGACAATCCGACCGTAACCACGCGATTTCATGTGTGGTACAACGGCGCGGCTCATCAAGAAAGGCCCACGTACATTAATCGCCATGACATTCTCCCAGGCGTCAAGCGGCACCGTTTCGATTTGGCCGCGGTCTTGGCCATGCGGCGCACCGGCATTGTTTACTAGTGCGTCCAGCCGCCCGTACTTTTCGATGGTGCTTTTGACTAGGTGGGCCGCGCCATCTTCGGTGGAGACGTCGCCAGTGAAGCTAGTTGCGGACCCGCCAGCTTCTTCGATGCGGGCGACCAGAGTATCAAGTCCTTGCCAGCTGCTGGCTGCTTTCTCGACCGAATTATCGTTGTCGACGCCAGCCGCGGCGACGTCGGAGACGGCGACGATGTACCCATCACGCGCCAGCTTCTGCGCTGTTGCCGCGCCGATCCCATTTTCCTTGCCGCAGCCGGTGATGAGCGCCACGCGCTGGTCTGTTTCCGCCATGGTATTCCTCCCTATATTGGCGAAAACTATACGAACCGTAGTAAAGACGCACAAACTGGCACTCTGTGCTAGCGTCTGTGGTGTTCTATTTATCACGTTTGGCGAGGCAAACATGGCGACGGCGAAACTCGTAACATTTGACGTCTACATGGCGCTGCTTGATATCGAAGGCAGTCTTGTTCCGATTGTCCGCGAGACGCTGGGCTTGTCTAAAGCGGATGCGGTGCCTTTTGTGCGTACCTGGCGGGCAAAGCAGATGGAGCGCGCCGCCTCGAGTAACTCGCTGGAGTTGGAACGAACTCGTTTCCGAGACGCGACGCGCATGGGCCTAGAGTATGTTGCGGGCTGCGCGGGGATCGAAATCGACAGAGATAGCAAGGAGGCACTCGTTTTGGCCTGGGATAGGATGAAGCCCTGGCCGGAGGCCGATAGTGTCATCGCTGCAGTAAAGGAGAAAGGTTGTGCTGTGGCGATTTTGTCGAATGGCGACCAGGACATGCTGGAAGCTGTCGCAGATAATTTCGAGTCCGACTTCGACCATGTGCTTTCATCAGAATCAGCTGGAAAATACAAACCGCATCCCGCTGTTTACGGTTTGCCGATGGTATTGCTCGGTATTGCGATGAACGACGTGCTGCATGTCGCTGGTAGTCCGAACGATGTGCTCGGCGCGATAGCGGCAGGCATGCGATGTGCTTGGTCGAATAGGCATGGTGACCGGCTCCTCGATACGTGCTACCCCGCGACGGCAGAACTGCCGGATTTGAGGGGCGTCCCGGATCTGCTATAGGCGGGGATGGGGGAACTGAGGTGCATTACGGCTGGATCATCGTCGCAGCCTGTCTGGTAGTAGGTGTATGCGGGTACGGCACCTATTTTTCCTTCACGCTCTTCTATGAGCATCTGGTGGAGGAGTTAGGCTGGAGCCGGACGGTAATCTCTGGCGCAATGTCAGTAGGTCTGGTCGCCTATGGCGTCTGTGGTTTTCCGATGGGCTGGTGCGCTGACCGCTTCGGACCGCGGCCGACCGTTGTGGCTGGCGGCTTGATCTTCGGCCTGGGTACGGCGTTGGGATCGTTTGTCACCGAGGTCTGGCACCTTTATGCCCTTTATGGAGGGCTGTCGGCGATCGGAATGGGCGCAGTCTGGTCGCCACTGGTCGCGACCATCTCGCGTTGGTTTCAAGCGCGTCGCGGCGTCGCGATTAGCATCGCAACGCTGGGCGGCGGTGCTGGCACGTTCTTCATGGCACCACTTGCTGAACTGCTGATCGCACAGCTTGGTTGGCGGCAGGCCTATCTCTGGCTTGGCATAATATCTGGTGGCCTGATCGTGCTGGCCGCGTTATTTCTGGTTCGCGACCCAGACCGCAAAGGGATGCTGCGTTACGGAGAAAAACGGGACGCACCAGCGGTCGGTTCCGGGTCGCCCACTGGCGCTACCGTGACTTCCGGTCCGTTCCTGCGCGATATGTTGTTCTGGCTCATGTCGCTGACATTTGGCCTGTGGTGGTTTGCCGGGGCCGTCGTATACGTCCATATCGCGCCATTCATGATCGAAAAAGGCTTAGATAGCGCCGGAGCAGCCGCTATCGTCGCACTGTTTGGGGCGGGCAACTGTATCGGGCGTATTACAATGGGCATGCTATGCGACCGCATCGGTGCTGTGCCAACCTATCGCTGGTCGATCGGCGTTTCAGCAACAGTGATGATAGTATTTGCGCTCGCCGAGGGTGGGATCAGCCTCTACTTGCTTTCGGTCGTGCTCGGTATTTTTATCGGGGGTGCCTCTACGCAAATCTCGACAGTCAGTGTCGCCTTGTTTGGCACGAGATCCGCGGGTGCGTTGATGGGGGCAGTTTTGGCGCTGGTCGGCATCGTCGGCTCAGGCGGACCTTTGCTGAGCGGCGCAATCTTCGATGCCTCTCAGTCTTACGCCCCAGCCTTCCATGCCGGTGCGGCAGTGTTCTTGCTGTCGCTGCTGCTTTCGATCACGCTTAAACGTCGCTAATCAGAGCGTTGTCGCCTAAGGCCGACACGAGACGGCCAAAGGTTTCCGCTTCGGTGTTAATGAGATCGTTCAAATTTTAGGTCATGGGCGTGGCCGTACATACGTACCCTGCGAGAAACTCACCTAATGGTGAAATGGCATTTTAGTGCGGTGACTTCGAACACGAACTTCTCAGTTTGTCATTAAACTCTTCAATTTTGATGTTTGGAACCGTCGATTAAGACTGTGAAACGACTGCTGTCCGCCGATATCATTTATATCGATGCGAAGAAGAAGGATACCAATTGCATCGTTGCCAAGTATCACGATCAGAGCCAAGTCGCGAACAAGCTGTTTGAATTTGACCGCGGTGTGGTCGTGCATGGCGGCTCACCGGTGCCTACGGTCACTACAACGCACGGTTCTGCCTACGACATCGCCGGCAAAGGAAAAGCCAACCCGCAACCGCTCAACCTCGGCGTTACGCAGGCACTGTAATTCGGGCTTGCGGCTTAGGGCGAAGCCGGTGGCCTTGCGGTTCACGGAAACGTAAGCCAAGCTGCGGATATGAACGAGAAAAAACCAGATATTGAGGGCAACGGGATCAACCGAAAGACGGAATTCGGCGAGCCGCTTTGGCTCGACGTGCTGAAATCGGCTGGCGTGGCGTTGACCTATCTCACAGTTGTCATCCTGCTGGGCGGTGCATTGGCAATCGCGATCATCGCACCTTGGGGCCGGGCCAGCTTCGACTGCTCAATTTATTGTGTGCTCGAACAGTATGTCACTTCGTGGTTTGAACCGTGATCGTTGCCGACGAAGTAACTTAGGGGAGGGTAAGTGTTTATGAGCTTGACGATGCAGCAGATCATCGATCGCGAGGAGATCCGCGACCTTATGTTGCGCTATTCGCGTGGCGTGGACCGTGGTGATTGGGAGATGGTACGCGCTGTTTACCATCCCGATGCACGTGATGATCACGGCGATTTCGTCGGCGACGTGCCGGGCTTCATCGCGTTTGCTAGCGAGCGTGTCGGGCCGCTGCCGCAATGCATGCATTTCCTTGGTAACTGTCTTATCGAATTCGCCTCGGACAAGGTTGCAGTAAGTGAGACCTATTTCATGACAGCGCACACCTTAGACGAGCGGGGCCAGAAGGCCTATGGCGCGGGCGACGGCGCTGATCCAATGCAATTGTCATCGTATGGCCGTTATGTTGACCGGGTGGAGCGCCGAGACGGCGGCCCTTGGTTGATCGCCGACCGCATCTGTGTATTCGAGTCGACCCGCGTCTTTACTGGCAAAGCCCCACCGGTTAAACCCGAATGGACGCAGCAGCAGCGTAGTCAGGATGACCCAATCTTCAAGATGCGACGCGAGGCTGGGATTGATACCTGAACCGCAATCGGGCCCTGTACTACCCAACCGCCAATAGTTCTACGTTTCTTTGAGCACTGTTCTTTGATTGAGAATGCGTGCTTCCCACGACGTGCATATGGCCAAATTATTGGTATCGGAACCTAAGAAGGGATTGCCGTTATCGATAAATCAATTGGTCATACTTAGCTCTAATGCTTCTAACGCCTCCTGGCACTCGTCCTGTGAGAGGGTTCCAGAATGTAATGCCATTCCAAGACTAGATGACGCGGTGTGTGTGATGTGCTTTGCGTATGGCGCAAAAGTGATTATGTCAGCAATTTTAATACCCTAAGGGGGAAATTTGCGCCTACCTTGATAGTTAGGCCCGATAGGGCGGGGTTAGTTAGCCTAGAACAGCCTTGAACTGGCAAGTTCCGCGCCATCTTTCATCGCTTTCAGCTTGGCCCAAACCACGTCTGCAGTAAGACGCCCCATGCCGGCCGATGTATCGAATCCGCAATCAGTGCCCGCCTGGATACGGTTTGGATCGCCGACCATCTCCGCCGCCCGCTCTAGCCGGTCGGCGATAGTCTCCGGGTGCTCGACGAAGGCGGTCTGGGTGTCTATGACGCCAACGATGAGTGACTGGCCGGCTCTCAGCGGAGCATCGCGGAATAGTTTGATCTCGTGCTGGTGGCGGGGATTAGCGAATGGTAGCAGGAAAGCACCCACATCTGCCTGTAGGAGCGCAGGCAGAATTGCCTCCAGTGCCACATCCTTGTCGTGCGGCGATTCATAATTGCCCCAGCAAACATGCAGCCGTATTCTCTCTCGCGGCACGTTACGCACCGCTGCGTTGATACGGATGATGACCCGCTCAACGAAATCGACAAAGGTATTGAGGGATTGGTCGGCATAGGAGAAGTGCCGTTCCATCGCTAAATCCGGCGCATCTATCTGCAAAAGGTAGCCATACTGGTGCGCTGCTTCGTACTCAACCCGCAAGGCTTCGGAGAGCGCGTCGAGATAATCGTCCTCGCTGGCGTAAAATTCGTTTTTCATTGCTGTCGCGACAATGCCAGGTGAGGGCGCTGTCATGAAGGCGTCCGTAAAGTCCCCGCCGGCCTCCTTCAGCGCGGCAGCGAAAGTGTCGAGTTCCGCCAAGTTGGCTTCTGGATCCGAATAGCCGACAGGGCCGGTGGCTTTTGGAGGCACCCTATTACTAACTGCGATTTTCCTTGCCTCGGCATTCCGCAATTGTGCGGCAAATTCCGGATAGTCGTCTAGTTCGGTGCGGGCCGGTCGCTGCCAAACGCCAGAGAACCCCGTCATGCGACGCTGAACGTAAAGAAAGAAGGCCTCTCGTAGTTGTTCGCCGTCGCTCGGTATATCGATGCCTGCCTCGCGTTGCCGCTCCACTACCCAGCGCGTTGCTGCCTCGGCCTCACGAACCAGTTCAGCGTTGTCGACGACCGCCCCGGAAATCCGGTCGGCGTAAAGCTCAACTAGCCGCCGTGGCCGCGGCAGGCTGCCGGCGTGTGTGGTGAGTATACGCTTTGCGGACACGAAACTATTCGGCGGCCGCTGCCTTCACTGAGCCCCAACTTTTCAGTACTGGTAAAATCTCTTTCGCGAATAGTTTGATACCACGCTCGCAAACATCGTAAGGGGTTCCACCGAACCGGAACGCGACATTGAGCTCGAAATCACCGACTAGGGCTCGGCGTTCCTCCAGGCCACGCAGGATCTTATCGGGTGTGCCCCAGCTTGCGGCTTTCATGAAGCCGTCAACGGCTCCACCCATTCCGGTTTCCTTCGCGATCGCGGCTTTCTGCTGGTAGGAGTCGTAACCCTTTACAGTTGCGAAATGCTCGCCGAGGAATTCGTAATGGTAGAAGTTGCTCTCGACGAACTTGCCCTGATACTGACGCGCCTCTTCTTCGCAGGCCGCTAGATCGGTGCCGCAGACGACGAATTCAGTGAGCATCGGTGTCGGCGGTTCGGTACCGTGAATTTTGCGATGTAGCTCGCGGCCACGCTCGATCACTGGCAAGCGCATCTCCCAGGGCCGATCGGCGAACATAACTACATGGGCCCCTAGTTTGGCGGCGGACTTCACCGAGTCCTCGCTGGATGCAACTGCATAGATGCGGCCGTCGAAGGAATGCTGCGGCCGTGGGCGGATCTCGGTGCGCGGCTGCTTGTAGTGTGGCCCGTCGCCTTCGATAAAGCCGGTCTCCAGCGCCTCGACGATCATTGGCGCTGCCTCGTCGAAGCGGGTCCGCGATTCGTCCATGTTGATGCGGAAGGCCTCAAATTCACGCCGCGCCAGTCCACGCCCAAAGCCAAGCCGCAATTTGCCCTTGCTTAGCATGTCGAGTACTGCGGCATTCTCTGCCACCCGCAGTGGGTCGTGCCAGGGTAGGATTACTGCTGCTGTGCCGACATCCATGTGAGGGTAAAGTGCCGTCATATGGCTCATCAGATGCATGTTGTCCGGCACAAAGGAGTAGTCGTTGAAGTGATGTTCGGCCGACCACAGGCAGTCGAAGCCGGAATCTGCTGCAATTGCCGCGAGGCGTAACTCCTCCTCCCAGACCCGGTCGTCCGGGCAGTCGTCCCAGCCATAGTTGGTGAACAACATCATCATACCGACATCCATTGGGTATCTCCTTAGCTGCTATTCGTTCCTGTTGAACATGCTTTATTCCGCCGCGCTGGCCACGTTGGTGGCATCGGCGTGCTGCTTGAAGACGGGCATCACCTCGTTCGCTAGCAGCGTCATTGTCTGTTTGCCGAACTCGGGGCTCCATTCCAGCGCCATGGCGGTTAGCACGCCAAATGGGCCAGTCTGGTCGCGTAGCGCGACCAGCTTGTCTGTGACTGTTGCGGGTGATCCCCAGGCGACTTGATATTCTGCAACCTCCTGCCAAGTGATCAAATCTGGGTCAGGATGGTCTTCGGGTGCGACGAAGGAGAGCAGGCCGCGCGCCTTCAGCGAAGACAATAGGTAGCGAAACCAGAAGCTCACTGGCCCATCTGGGTCCATGATGTATTCGTGCGCCTCCTGGTCAGAGCGTGCCACGATGATGTTGCGAGACACACGCCAGATATCCGGGTCGGCCGTGCGGCCCGCCGTCGCGCTACCTTCCTGGTAGGCTTGCCAATGGCTCGCCGTGTAGCGTGGGTGTAGGAAGGCGGCGCCGGAAATCGGAATCCAGCCTTGCTCGCCGGCCATACGTGCGCTACTGGAATTCGGCGACATGATCGAGATCGCGATCGGTGGGTGCGGCTGCTGATAGGGCTTGATGAAGCAGCCGACCCCGTAATCGACTCGTCCGGTGTCTTCAATTTTAACATTCCAGAAATCGCCTTTGCGTGTGTAAGGCGGCTCGCCGTCCCAGATTGCGAGAATATGCTCGATCGACTCGCGCACCATGGCGCCGCGGTCTGTGCCGCCGCCGACCTCGAAGAGCTCCACATCCGAGGAAAGGCTGCCATTGCCGATGCCCATCTGGAAACGACCCTTAGAAAGATGGTCGAACAGGGCCGCCTGGCCGGCGATGCGCGAAGGGTGTTGGTGTGGCAGGCAATAGACGCCCGGCCCCATTTTTATTTGCTTGGTCTCGCCGAGCAGCGTCGCTAGGAACACCATCGGATCGGTGATCGGTTCCGAGGTCGCAGCGGTATGCTCACCGACCCAGATCTCGTGATAGCCGAGCCGGTCAGCCAGTAGGACAGTCTGCCTGTCCTCTTCCAGCACCTGGGTTAGGTCGCGTTTCGGGTCGTGGACGGGCTGCATGAACATGCCGAGGCGCATTGCGGTCCCTTTCATTAACGAAAAAGATTTGAACATGATGGTACGGCCTTGAATGGCTCAGGCCAAGTTTGTGTCGTTTGATTGCGGCGTTGACATTGGGTGATAGGCTGTTGCCCAGGGAATTGATGGAGAATGAAATGCCGACTATCGATGCGCAGGTTCATTGCTATGAGCGAGACCATCTGGGACGGCCCTGGGTCGAAGTGTTGACCGGACCGCCAGAAGTGACCGGCGACGATATGGTTAAGGCGATGGACGAAGTCGGGGTCGACGGCGCAATCTTGGTATCAGTCTGGACCATGTACCGATACGACGACAGTTATGCAATCGACGTGCACGCGGCGCATCCAGATCGGTTCGCACTGGTCAAGCCAATCGACCCTGACGACGAAGCCTCGGAAGAGACGATAGCTGACTGGGCGGCGCGCGACGGTACGGTGGGCGTGCGTATAATGATGCGGCCGGGCCTGTCGGAGGCTGCAGATGATCCTGGTATCGAGCGTATCTGCGCTGCTGCGGGTCGGCATGGGCTGCCGCTGAATTTGGCCTGCAGTGGCCGTCTGCCGCAGGTTGGGCAGATAGCAGATCGCTACCCGAACACGCGCATCGTCGTCGATCATCTGGGGGTAAAGCAGCCGCAACATCCACCCGTGCCGGAGGAGCCCTTCGCCTTCCTGCCGGACCTGCTCGCTCTGGCGCAGTATGACAATATCGTTGTCAAAGTGACTGGTGCCTGCACACTTTCTCAACAGCCCTTTCCGTTCGACGATATCTGGGACCCGATGGCAAGGGTCTTCGACGCGTTTGGTTTTCAACGATGCCTGTGGGGCACCGACTGGACCCGGGCCATCAACATGGTGAGCTACCGCGATGGCGTAGAGCCGTTTCGACTTACCGACCGGCTGACCGGCAGCGAGCGGGATATGCTGATGGGGGGCAGCTTGACGGAGGTCTATCGTTGGATGCCGACTTCGGGTTAAGCGACCGGTCGCGTTTCGCTAAAAATCTGCGTCCGTTTCAAGATGCGGCGTTGGGCGTCCGGAAAGGGTTCCCTGCGGTGCATTGTGGCGCGATTGTCCCACAAGACTAGGTCGCCGACCCGCCATTCATGCGTCCAGATATATTCGTCTCGGGTCTGGTGGGCGAAAAGGGTTTCGAGTAGCGTTTCGCTCTCGTCCTTGGTCATGCCGACAACGTTTTTGGCGAAATTGGGGCTCACGAAGAGCGTCTTGCGCCCAGTCTCCGGGTGAGTGCAAACAATCGGATGATCAACCGCCGGTTCCGGATTCTGTTCCGGCCTGAAATGTAAATGCGTCGCCCGCAACCCCGCCAGCCGCGCCTTCATCGCTGCGTCTAGCCCGTCATAGGCCGCGTTATTGTTGCACCATGACGTGGCACCGCCTTGCGCTGGGATCTCCACGGCGTAGAGCAGCGAAAACGTTCCTGGATGCGGCATATAGGAGAGGTCCGAATGGAATTGGATTTCTCCGTGGCCCAGTGAGCCGATTGGTTTTCCATCCTCCCGCACGTTGGAGACCAT
>PBDC01000065.1 GCA_002717185.1 Rhodospirillaceae bacterium | reverse complement strand
TCGGCTTGCGGAAACAGGAAATTGCTGAACTTCACGGTATTTCTCCCCAATCGGAAATTTAGGCTGAGGCGGCGAGGAAGTGTCCCTTGCTACCTTGAATTTGACGTTCGAGTGCGGCGCTGTCCACTGTGATGTCGCCTGGCCCGGCAACTTCCCGTAGAGCCCGCAAGCACGCATCGGCTGGTTCCGGGGCACTGCATACATAGGAGAGTTAAGCTGGTGATTGCACAAGGTGCTGGGCCCGCACCAAATCAGACGTTTCCTCGAGACGACACAATTCCACGAGGTTTGTTTTCAAAGTGCTGCACTGATGGGCCCGTAAGCCGTATCTGTAAAGCTCAATCCCGACGCCTTTGTTCCTCAAGCGCTTCTCGACATGGATATCTCTTAGATCGTTGATTGGCGTGGTGTGTTCCACTTGGTCCCTGCCAAACTGATGCGTTCTTCGAACGCCGCTTCATCGAGGTGAAGCGCCATAACTCAGTACTGCAATTTTCGATCGACAACGTTTTTCAACGGCTTGCCAGCTATCCAGCGGCCGATATTCTCGAAAACTAGGTCGGCGGTCAGCGGCCCATAATTGTCGTCGTCGTCTGAGGAAACATGTGGCGTCATGATTAAATTGGGAACCTTCCACATCGGTGATGATTTAGGCAGCGGTTCCGGGTCAAACACGTCGAGCACCGCGCCGCTGATCTCCCTCTTGCGCAGTTTGGTGGCGAGGGCCTTGTAGTGAACGACACGAGCACGCCCCATATTGATTAGTCCTGCGGTGGGCATCATCAGGTCGAGTTCACGCCGCCCGATCATTCCCTCGGTCTCGTCAGTTAGCGGCGCGTTGACTAGCACGAAATCGGCACGCGGCAACAGTTCGGCCAGCCGGCCGGGTGTGTGCATCTCCTCGATGTAACGGTTCGGAGCACCGCTCCGCCTGATGCCGATGGTTTTGAGACCCAACTGCCGTGCGGCGCGGGCCGCAGCGTCGCCCATCATGCCTACACCGATGATCAACGCTGTCTTGCCCTCGATCGCAGTGGCATAAAGCCGAGTCCACTTAGCCTTGCGTTGTTCAGTAATCAACGCTGGGATGCGCTCGTTCAACATTAGTAGAGCGGTCATGGCAAATTGCTGCGCCTTGGGGCGATGGACCCCGCGATTGTTGGTTAGCACCGCGTTGGGCGGCAGCCAGTCGAGTGGCAGAACATGCTCAATTCCCGCACCCGTCATATGGATCCATTTCAAGTTCGGGGCCCGCTCCGCCATATGCTCGCGATTGAAGCGCCAGCCGACCAAGACATGTGCATCGGCAATCGCTCTATCGAACCCCTTTGTATTTTCTGCAACAGAAGCATCGATGCGCCTGGCTAAACCTTTGTGCCGGGCGGCGGCAGCGTCATAGCGGTCTTGCGTAATCTTGTATACCAGATCCATCTCACGGACATTTTCAATATGTAGGCGGATCCGTTTTGGCGGAGGACCCCAATTGGGGGGCATGCGAACACGTTTTTTGATGGCCATCAGTCGAGCACCCTGTTGAGAATCCAATTGTCAATTTGGTGGACCAGCGGTTCGCGGAAGCAGAACCGACCAGGTCGGGCAAAAGGTGAGGCGATGCCAACCTGTTGGTGGTCGCCAGCTTCGATATCTTCCAGGATAGTGCGATCCCAGCGCTTATAATAGTTTGCTGCCAATTCCTCGAAATCCGGTCTGACTGTACGGTCGCGCGGGAAGCATGCGCCGTGCACCAACTTGGTCTTATTTGGACCAATAGGAAAGAGCTGCAAGAACCAGGCGGTATCGATGGTGCAAGCGAGATAGGTCATTGGGTAGATCATCGGCGCATAGGTGCCGTGCCGGTATCGTCCCTTCAAAGTCTCGATAGGCGGGAACCCGAGATCGTCTTTCAGTAGAGCCATGCTTCCGTCATGGTTAGCGAAAGTCGTGCAATACTGACCAGCTGCGTCGGACACAGAGTAGTCCGCCGATTTTACTGGTGCCACCTGGTTGATCGTCTCGCGATGAACAATAGCGATGTGATAGCTCTCCTTGGCGTTCTCGACAAACAGTTTCCAATTGTGATTCAGCTCCCACTCGACGGTTCGGACATTAGCCATGTCGGTCAGCTTGTGTGAGGCAAGGTTAGTAGGTAGATCGCCCAGATAGTCCGCCAGGCTTTCACAGTCCGGATCAAAGTTGACGAAGATAAATCCACCCCATGTGTCGATATTGATCGGGATCAGACCGTAATCTTGTTTGTAAAACCCTGTCGTTTGATCCATGTCGACAGTAGCTGTCAGCCGCCCGTCGAGCCCATAGCACCAGCCGTGATAGGGGCACATGAATTCCTTCACGTTGCCGGACCCGATAGCGACCTTGGATCCACGATGACGGCAGGAATTGGCGTAGGCGCATAGGTCGCCATTGTCATTCCGACAAATGATGAAGGGAACGCCGACAAATTCCAGCGCCACGTAGTCGCCGGGATTGGGTACCTGGTCGACGTGGCCCATAAAGTTCCAGACCTTCATGAAGATGCGGTCGACCTCGCGTTGGAAAAATTTGTCAGAGGTGTAGACCCAAGGTGGCATTGTCGACGCTTGGTCAAGTGGTTTGCGCACGTCTTCGAAATGACGCGGTTCAAACGGATTGTTCGGTACCTGCATCACTAATCTCCGTCGCTATGGCTTCCAAACGATGACCCTGATTGCGGTCGGGTTGAAGCCGGTGGCGGGGTTGTTAATCTGAGGGCAATTCGATAGCACTGCGAGAACATTGCGTTCGGCGAGCAGGTCGACATAGTCGCCAGGCTTGGAAAGTCCGTCGACGATTGCCATGGTGCCGTCTGCTTCTACTGGCACGTACATAAAGAAATTTATATTGGCGACGATATCCTTTTCTCCCAGCCCGTATGGTGCAAGGGCTTTGAGGAAATTGTCACGGCAGTTCGGTTGTCGCTCGACCCCATATCGCAATCTGTTGCTCTCCAAGCTGCAGCAGCCGCCGATCGTGTCGTGTCGTCCACAGGTGTCCTCCGTGATGGTGAACAGCGGGTTCGCCAAATTGGAGTAGAGAACTGTACCGGTTTCCAAGAAAATCTTGCCAGAGATCTTCATAGTGTCTGCAGCGCAATAACGTTCAGCTGGGTTTTCTGCGTCGTAACAGAGAAAGTCTACCGCCTGGTATCCTTCCAGATCGACAATTCGTAATTTGTGTCCGCTGGGGATCACGTCGGACCAACGCTCGCGCGGTGCGACGACTTTATCTATCAGTACTTGGCCATCTGGTTCGCTGAAGGTCATAGCTTTAGTTTAACGCATCTGGTCGCGCTAAGTCGCCGCCAAATTTATGTGTTTTAGCCACAACGCCTGAGGCCTGTCTCGACGCATCTCGACCGGGACGCTACGCTTCCAGCATGAAACCATATGGTGCATTGAGAATATAATGAGTGCCTTGTGCGTAGATTCCGTAGAGCGATATCGGCGTGACGGCTATCTGTCGCCACTGAGTGCATTCTCGCAGCAAGATGCGGTTTGGTATCGTTTGAAGCTGGAAGAGTTTGAGGCCGAAATCGGTGGCAAGATAACGTCCAATCAGGTTGACGAAAAATACCGCTATCGCCTGCATACACTCCTGCCTTGGGCATACGAGCTGGCTACCCTGCCCTCAGTGCTCGACGTGATCGAGAGCGTGATCGGGCCCGATATCCTGATCTATATGACGACTTTTTTTATCAAGGAAGCGCGGACAAAGACGATTACTAGTTGGCATCAGGACGCGACCTATTTCGGCCTCCGACCTTACCAACATATGTCCGCTTGGATTGCCTTGTCACCGGCCACGCCGGAGAGTGGTTGCATGCAATTCGTGCCGGGCAGTCACCTGTTGGGACAGCTCGACCATCGGGCCCATGTGGATCGCAAGATCCTGAATGGGGCTAGTCAGCAGCTGATTGGGGCATATGATAAGAAGTCCGCCGTATCGGCACCGTTGGCACCGGGCGAATTCTCGCTGCACCATACACTGACCATTCATCACTCACCCTCCAACCATTCGAACGACCGACGAGTTGGATTTGCGGTGAGTTACATCCCTACTTGGTGCCGGCATCTCGGTGAAACACGCCGAGCGCCCGCGATGTTGGTGCGTGGTGTCGACCGGTTTGGACATTTCGACCTAGAGGCAGAGCCACGCCGGAGAGCCGAAGCAGAACGGGCGCATGCCGAGTGCTATGCCCGCTATCGTGCCAACTACAATGAGCAGGTCGCACTGGTTTCGGAGTTCGGGGAAGCACAGGTTTGCGTTTGACAGAATGTTGGGAGCTTAGAGCATGAATGACATGTCCAACCGTAAAACCATCGCAGTTATCCCAGGCGACGATGCCGCGCCGGAAGCGGTTTTCCCAACGGTGGATCTGTTGCGGAAGTTCGACTTGGAGATCGATTTTGTTTTCCCTCCTTATGGCGACAGTGCAGTGGCTTTGCATGGTTCGGTTTTTCCTGAGGAGACACGCCATGTCATTGACAGGGCGGATGCGACCTTATTCGGTGCCGGCAGCAGCTCTTCGACACCGATCGTGCAGTATCTGCGCTGGGGCAAGGGCACCTTCGCAAATGTGCGTCCCGCACGCTGGGTTCCTGGTTGCAAGAGCCCGCTCGCCAATCCGCAGGATATTGATTTGGTGATACTGCGTGAAAATCTCGAAGATCTGGCCTTGGGCATCGGCGGGGATTTGGAGGAATTGTTCCCCCTAAACTTGTCGAGTAAACGGGCGGGTCGCACTTTAAACGAAATCGCGGAAGAGTTTGGTTCTGGAAAATATGCGGTGAAGGTTATTACCGAAGGCGGTACGGAGAGAATCACGCGCTACGCCTTCGAATTGGCGCGGCAAAGAAAGGCCGAAGGCAGGCGCGGCAAGGTGACCTGTGGGACCAAGCACAATTTAATACCACAGCCCGACGGTCTGTTCCTGGAGGTGTGCACCCGTATCGCTGAAGAATATCCGGATATTGAGTATGAGAGTTGGTTAATCGATGATTTCGGCCGCCGTCTTATTGCTACACCACAGGAAATGGATGTTGTGGTACTACCCAGCCTCTATGGCGATATCTTTTCAGACGCCGCTGGGGGCCTGATTGGTGGGCTCGGCCTGTGTCCAAGTGGCTGCTTTGGGGAGGAATATGCCTATTTTGAACCGATACATGGCACTGCGCCCGATATCGCCGGCCAGAACATCATCAACCCGACTGCTACGATCCGTACCGCTGGAATGCTGCTACGCCATATAGGCTATGGGGAGACTGCGGAGCGGCTCGAAGCGGCTATAGACAGCGTCTATGCTGCGGAAGATCGACTTACGCCGGATCAAGGTGGCAAGGCCAGCACCAAGACATTTTGTCAGGCGGTACTCGAACGGTTGCAGTAAACTCCGTTAGATATGGGATTAGGCTGCCACAATTGTTTCGTATCAGCCTACCAGCCAACCTTGTCCTTGAACTCGTACCAGCCGACCATCAGAGGTAGGAACCAAGGGCGTCCGTAATAGAGTGGGCGAGTTTCGAAATCGTCGGCGCGGAACGATGTCTTTGCTGGCGCGTTGCCAATGATGTCCTGCGCTGCCTTCGTGCCAAGCCATCGTGCCCAGATGACACCGGATCCACAGAAGCCCGCAGCGTAGTGCACGCCGTCTTTGACTACGAGCTTGGGCATGAAATCGAAAGTGAAGCCTGTATAGCCCCACCAGCTGTGCGTGAAACCGATGCCGTCGAGCTCCGGGAAAATCTCGAATAAATTACGGCTTAGATGGCCGAGCTTTTTCATCGGATCGTCGGTGAGCGCGCCGGCGCGACCGCCGAAGACGATGCCAGTGCTATCCGGGGACGGTCGGAAGTAATGGTACAAGTTGCGCGTTTCACCTAGCATGCGGCGCTTTGGCATCAGTCGGTCCATGGTCTCCTTCGGAATCGGATCAGTGGCGATTATCTGACTTGGGATTGGTACGATGCGCTTGCGCAGCCAGGGTGTCGCTGGGCCTGTGTAGCCATTGGTGGCAACAATCACGTTGCGCGCGCGGATCGTGCCGCGCTCAGTCGCCAACACCTGGTCGTCGCCGTCGCTTTGGATGCCGGATACCGCCGTGTGGCCTAGCACCGTGACGCCAGCTTCCCGGACACGGTCGAGAATGCCCTGATGGAATTTTGCTGGGTGGATGCCCCCAATATCTGGACGAACCTGTCCGCCGTAATAGAGGTCGCTGCCAATTTCACTGTGTTGTTCGGACTTTGGCACCATTTCAGCGCCGATATCTAGGTGCTTGTTCATTAGGTCCGTCTCGCGACCGAGATTGTCGTAGTGTTTGGGACGCATAGCGCCTGTGAACCTGCCGACCAACTTCCAATCGCAATCGATCTTTTCCGCTTCGATGAAGCGGGCGAGATCGCGCCGAGCTTCTATGCCCTCCTGGTGAATTTGTTTCGCGCGCTCTAGTCCGAATGCCTTGATCATGCCGCCGAAGCCGAGCCTTAAATTGCCGCTGGCGATCCCACCATTGCGGCTGGAGGCACCTTCGCCTGGTCTATCTTTCTCCAGTACGACGACGTTGCGCCCAGCTCGCGCCAAGGTTAGCGCTGCGCTGAGTCCGGTGAAACCGGCACCCACGATCACTATGTCTGCCGACTCCGGAAGTTCACTCGGTTCGGTTTTTGGGCGAGGAGCTGCTTCCCACCAATAGGGGTCGGGTTTCACTGACGCTGCCATGGTTGTTTTCCTCAAATTTATTTTCGGGAGAGTGCCACGGCTCGCGTCAAGCCGGCAAATTGAACATTCAGATAGCCACCGCTGAATGGCTCCACACTGTTCTAAAAGCGAGTTTGATTCCAGATCTGTCCGTATTGTTGAAGAGGTCAGTTTTGTTAGGATTGCCCGTTTTTGCTTTGGTTATCTTCGCCAGCGAACTATAGGTCAGAGACGTGTCCTTGATCATATTGGTGGCGTCTTGCTTTCCTTGATGGAACCCCATGGAAGAACAACGGTTGAGCGTAAAGCTATCCGGTTAGGGTCTAACGCTTGCTTAAAAGGTTCTTTTTGATGGATGCGACTACTTCGTGAACCGCAGGGATAGCTTAGTTCGCCTGGCACGGTTAGGCTTCGCTGCGCCTGGATCACCATGGAAGTGTCATGAAAATTACAAAAGTTGAAGCAAACCGTTACAGCGGCGATGCGGAAGCCGCCTACGTGGCGGAAATTGTCGTTGTGACCGTACATACGGATGGCGGGTATGAAGGGAAGGGGTTTGCCAGCGCGCCGCCGGGGGCAGGAATTTTGTTCAAGCAGATCATCGAGAACGTGTTAGTCCCGAAGATTGCCGGCGCTGATCCAATGCTGACAACCGTATTGTGGGACCGGATGTATCACGACGCGATCCCTCGACGCGGTGGTGAGGGGATCGTGCGCATCTGCATATCTGCCATTGATATGGCGCTGTGGGATATTAAGGGCAAGTCGGCCGGGGTCCCGGTTGCGAACCTTCTGGGCGGACAACGAGCCTTAATTCCGACCTATGCTAATTGCGCCCATCATATGCCGCCAGACGCGTTGGCTGAGCGAGCGGCCTCATATGTTGCCAATGGACACAAGGCGCTTAAGATCCGCGGCACACGCGGCTACGTTACACCGGATGAGGCGTTTGATCGGGTGCGTCATGTGCGCGATGCTATTGGGCCGGATATCCGTCTGATGGTCGATGTGAACGGCAGCTGGGACGTAGATACAGCCATCCAGCAGCTCAAACGGTGGGAGCCCTTTGACATTTATTGGCTGGAGGAGCCGGTACCGCCATCCGATATCCCTGGCTACTCCCGAATTCGAGCGCGCGCTGGCGATACCTACATCGTCGGTGGCGAGCAGCATGCTGGGTTGCTGGAATTCCGGACCTTGATCGAACAGGGGCAGGTCGACATCGTGCAGCCGAATGCTGCCGTCACCGGTGGCATCACCGACTGGCTGCGTATCCACGCCTTCGCTACCGCTAAGGGCATACCGGTTTCGCCTTGGGACTTGCAGATGGTGCATATCCACATGGCTGCTGGCCTGTCGAATGTTCAGTGGATCGAATATTTCATGGCTGATAATGCGTTGCTTGAGTTCCAGACTAAGCTATTCAACGGTCCCGTCGTTGAAGAAGAAATCACCAACGAAGGCGTATTCATGCGATCGCCGCAGGATCCTGGGCTTGGGCTGGTGCTTGATCCCGAGATGGCAGAGCAGTCTCTCGTCCGCGATTAGGTTACATTGATGGTGGGTCAGCGGCGATTACCTCTTTTGCGAGACTGTTGTCGACACAGGTCTCGTAAGCGGCTCCTGTCGAGAAGAGACCGCCGGAATGGCCGCTTGCTTGCAACCGGTCGAAACCGCTGCGCGGCAAAATTGGATTTTTTCCCCATAGGCCTAGAGACTGGTAACGCGTGATGCACGCAGACAACATTTCCTGCGGCATATCGGGAAAGAACTCTCTTATCGCATTGGCAATGTTGGCAACGTCCGTCTGATGCAGCCATTTCTGCGTTCGGTATATTGCGCGGGTCATACGCAGCATTTTGTCACGTTGCCTCTCGAGTGTGGGGCGCAATGTGCTCAACGTCGTGTAACTGGTTGGACCCCGCGTCGCGGCTGCGTACCAAATATAGCCAAAGCCGTCGGCCAAGAGCTGCTCTGGGAAAGGTTGAAAGACTTGGATAACGTCGACCTCGCCGGCGCGCAGTGCGGCATCGTTTTCAGCCATCGTGTTGCCTTCGACCCGTGTCACCAGATCGGGATTAAGGCCGTTGCGTCGCAGATCTTCCTGCAGACAGAGCCACGGCGTATTCACCTCTGATACTGTAGCGAGCTGAATATTCAGCAAATCCTTCATTTCAAAATTGGGGTTGGGGGTCCGCCCGACAAGGAAGAAGGGATCCCGGGTAACGACTTCGCAGAAGCTGACGACAGCGCAATTTGGCTGCTGGTCGTAAGTGTACTGGATGCGCATCGGACCGCCCCAGGTCACGTCTGTGTCGCCGGCGATTAGGCCGCTGACCGTAACCTCGGCTCCCGAAGTTACAGTGTTGACGTTCACGTTTTCCACTTCGTAGGCGCCGAGCGCGTGGGCTGCGTAGAAGGGTGTGTAGAACACAGCGCGGAATGGCTCGAATAGCGTGAGGGACATAGGGGGCGTCCTTTGGTGGAGCTGTTTTCGATGCTCAGACTATCGCCCCCCGGTGGGTCGCGCGCAACATGGGGATCCGAAATGCCACTCACCTGCGCCAGATCGATTGACGCCACTCGGCATCGTCGTATGATTTCTAGACGTATGTTTGAACCAAAAACCGAAGGCATGGCTGCACAGTCCGCCGACATAATTCCACTTATCGACTTGGGGGTCCTGACCGCGGGTTTGTCTGGAGCGCGCGAGATCGCGCCAGTGTTGCGCACGGCGCTGGAAGAAACCGGATTTCTGATCGTTACCAACCACGGCGTGCCGCAGGATCTTGTCGACGCTACTTTCGCCGAGGCGCGCCGGTTTCACGATCTGAGCCTTGAGACTAAGCTTTCCGTGCGGATGAACGAGCACAACAACGGCTATATGGCCATGGCCCGCTATAACGTGCGCACCTCTCGTGTCAGCGAGGCGGCCGTTCTGCCGGATATGAACGAGGCGTTTTTCATAAAGCGCGAGCGCCCGGCGGATGATCTGCTTGCCCGCGCTGGCCGACGTTTTGCCGGACCTAACGAGTGGCCTGATAATTTGCCAGGATTCCGCGAAACGCTGCTGACATACACGGACGCGGTTGACGCACTCGGCCGGCGAATGCTGCCGGCAATTGCATTGGCCCTCGATCTGCCTGCGGACCGATTTGACGCCGACTTTGAGGAAAGCCAGTTCTCCTTTCGCCTGTCACATTATCCGCCTGTCCCGCGGTTAGCCGGCCAATTCGGGATAGCGCCGCACACGGATGCCAACTTTATGACTTTCCTGGCCCAGTCAGGCGTGCCTGGATTGCAGATTCAGGGTGGTGCGGATGAATGGTATGATGTGCCCTATGTACCCCGCTCCTTTGTCGTGAATACCGGCGACATGCTACACCGCTGGACCAACGGGCGTTTCCGGTCGACCGCACACAGAGCATTGCCACCGCTGGATGATCATCGATATGCAATACCGTATTTCTTCGGGCCGCATCTCGACACGATGATTGAGTGTCTGCCTACCTGCTGCGACGCTGCCCGTCCTGTGAAATACGCACCGATCACCTATGGCGACTACGTCGCCTGGTGGTACGATTCGAACTACGCCGTGGCGGATCAGGAAGATGTTCGTGTCGAAGCGTAATGCGTGAGCAAAATGTGGAACGACAAACATGGCGCGATCTTAGAGATCATATCGATCATTGTTTTGGGTAAGATACCTGCTGTCGATGTGCGGACTAGCATCTAAGTAAAATCGTGTGTGAGCCGCTCCGAGACGAGGTTTCGTCGCTTCGAATGGCAATGCGCAAGCGGTGTCGAGCGTTTAAGACAGAGCGGCACGCCGGTCCGTGTGGTCGTCTGGTTTAGGGTTTCAACACCTGGAAGCGGTGGTCGTCGTCCTGGGTCATCTGGTTTACCAAATCGATTTCCCAGGCGAGGTATGTGCGCATCGCTTCTTCGATATCTCCGTTTGGCGCTTCACGCGCCTTCAGTCGTATATCGTCGGGCGCGCTGGCAAAACGACCGGTACCGCTTTCAAAGGTAGGCCCGCCGCTACCCATGCGGCCGTGCCTCCAGTCAAGGCGCGGGCATTGCCGCGGCAGTCGCGCGCTGCGAGCCCGGCGAGGAGCCCATCGGGCGAGGTGAAGATGATAGTTTCTGATACCGGTAGTTCGCGTATTGCCGCATCGAGGCGGGCGCGGATCGCGAACCAGGCACCGGGAATATGGCCTTGCCGAAATTTCTTGCTATTTGCCAAATCGATGAGGTGGGCCTTGTCTTCGGAAAGCAATTTTTGTGCTTCCGGAACACTGATCGATGGGATGGACGTTTCGTTGTAGCCCAAAATGTGCGGGTTGAAGGGGCCGCTCTCCAAATCGTCCCGCAATGGGTCGATGGAAAGGACCACCGTATCCTGCCAGCCCATCTGCAGAAGCCATGAAGCGGTAACGGTTGCCCGCACGCCGTCATTGTCGACTAGGACGACCCGGCCGCCCCAAGTGCCAAGAAACGTGTCAGTTTCCTGCACCAACTGCCCACCTGGTGCCGAACGCGCGCCTGGTAGATGTCCGGCTTTGTATTCTTCCGGCGTTCGGACATCTAGGACATAGAGATTTCGTGCGTCCGCCTCGTTTTTCCATGTGCTTAGTATGAATTCGTCGATGGTTTGAATTTCGAACCGTTCGGCGATCGTAGCCGCTGCAGTTTGCGCACGTGCTAGTCCGGCAGCTGAAACGTCAGGATATCGGAGCGTCGCGCCCTCGACGACTTCATAGCCATATAAGTGCCAGTCCTGTGTGCCGTTCTTCAATGAAACCACTTCATTGGGAATGCCAGCGTTGATTAGTGCCTGTGCTCCGATGATGCTGCGGGTCCGTCCGCCGCAATTGACCACCACCCTGGTGTTTGGTGATGTCACTAGGTCGGCAAATCGGTAAAAAAGTTCTACGCCCGGTGCGCTTATGGCTCCCGGGATGCTGTTGCCATGAAACTCTTCGTAGGTTCGGGTATCGTAAATCGCGATATCCGCTCCTTCTTCGATCAGGGCTTTCAACTGGTAAGCCGAAATATGCGGTGTTTCAGCTTCGCGCTCGACGACTTCGGCGAATGCCTTGCTGGGGACATGGACACCGCTATAGACAGGTTGGCCCTCTTGTTCCCAGGCTGTGACGCCACCTTGCAGCAGGGATACGTTAGAATAGCCTAACGAACTAGTCAGCAAAGCTGCCTTATCGGCCAGGCCTTCGCCATCGTCGCACCAGACGATACGAGTGCTACGGCGCGGCACCAGCGAATCCAGCAACAGTTCCAATTGGCTCAGCGGCACACACGAGGCGAACAGGAGGTGTCGCGCGTCGAAGGGGACTTCCTCCCGTGCGTCTAGCAGAGCTATCTCCTGGCCGTCGTGCAACCATCTCTTCAATATTTTTGGCTCGATTGTCGGGCATGGCACGGGACCGTTTCCCTAGATAGTTATCAGAATCGCGCGATGATAACCTAAACGACGCTGCCGTGGTCTTATTTTGGTTGAATTTTCCCGCGTACCGATGGGTTTGCCGAGCGTGATATCGAACTTGCCGCCGCCTGTCCCTGGCTCCGGTTTTGTGGTGGCGCGATCAGTGAAACGGTGACGTGTGTACTATCAGCATTAGTCAGGAGTTCTTGTTACAGTTGGCCGGTCTCGTTCAGCACTGCCGCTGCATTGTCTGGATTTTGGCGCTTACGACGGCTTGATCAAGCCGTTAGCGAATGACGCCGTAAGCGACGGCTGCAAAAACTGTTGCGAGTCGTGATGATCTCGCAGGTCCTTCTACCAGCGATGTCCACATTTTAAGTGTAATTGTGAGAGTGCCCAATTTAGCGCTTATAGCGCCCAGTCGCATTCAATTCTTATGAGAGAAACAGGAGGCCCCAATTGGCGTTTCTATAAAGAGGTCTCTCTGGAACGTGCGTGGCCAAGACCGATGCGTTTCGCAAAACTTGACCGTTGTGCAGAGTAGTTTGGCGCAACCATCGGATAATCCGAATTAAGACCCCATTTCGCCCGGTATTCTTCCGGCGTCATGCTGTAGTTCGCCCGCAGGTGACGTTTTAGCATTTTCAGCTTCTTGCCATCCTCCAGACAGACGATGAAATCAGGCGTTATAGATTTGCGGATTGGAACAGCCGGTTTCGGCAGGCCCTTTGTCCTGTGATTATCATTGTCGATTGTTTGCAACGTGCCGAACACGGTTTTGATGACGTCTGGAATTTTTTCCAGCGGCAGGCGGTTGTTGCCGACATATGCGGAGACGACTTCTGTCGTCAAACGCAGCATGTCACCCTGAGCAATACCGTTACCAATGTTATCTTGACTGGACTTATCAACCATTTAATCCACCCATCAATCAACTGCACGTCTTACACCAATAGATAGGCATATAGGTCAAAATTTGTCAATTACAGTTGAATATAACGATAATATTCAAATTTATTTTTAATATTTAATTACTGCCGTGGAATAAAATGAATATTATTTTCATCTACATATAGAATATATTCTATAATATATATCAATATGATGTAGTAATTTGTATTAATTCCCCATAAATGCCTATAATTATTTTGAAGGTCTTGCGATATGAACTCGAATACTGAATACGAATTTGACATCGTGCGAGAACGCAACCGCTGAACTATAGCTAGTGGGAAGGCTGGTATGCACATGCGACATATGGTAACTGAGAGGACGAGGAAGTGGGCGTAACACGTCGCGGGAGGGCGCAGGATTTTGCAAGATGGTAGCTACTAAAAGCGCAGCAAACGCCGTCGGCATCGCGTCGGATCACGCGGGGTACGAACTTAAGGCGGCCCTCATTGCCATTATGCGGGATAGGGGGCTGGCGGTGCTTGATCTTGGGACGGATGGCCCAGATTCTGTTGACTACCCTGATTTTGCTGATGCTCTTGCCGCTGTCATGGCTGAAGGTCGAGTAGCGCGTGGTATCCTGGTCTGCGGCTCCGGGATCGGTATTGCGATGGCCGCGAACCGGCATCGCCACCTGCGCACGGCCACCTGCCGCGATACGACAGACGCGCGGCTTGCGCGGCAGCACAACGACGCTAATGTCCTGGCTCTGGGCGCGCGCACGATCGGGCTGGAAGTGGCGCAGGATTGTGTCCGAGTTTTCCTTGAAACCGACTTTGAAGGCGACATTAACCCGCGCCATGCGCGCCGCGTCGGAAAATTTTCGTAACGCTCGCGAACTAGGGTTCACTGATATCTAGGAATAAATTGGTAAATGCTCCAAACCGACGAAAAACAGGACGCAGGCTTGAAAGGTTTTTTCTCCGACGACCTGTCTAAGACCGACCCAGTTCTTTTGGCCGCGCTAACCGCCGAATGCAGGCGTCAAAAGGACCAGATCGAATTGATTGCCTCCGAAAACATTGTCAGCAAGGCGGTTTTGGAAGCGACAGGTTCTGTATTGACAAATAAGTACGCCGAGGGCTACCCCGGACGACGCTATTACGGTGGTTGTGAGAATGTGGATATCGCCGAAAAGCTAGCGATCAGCCGTGTGAAGGCATTGTTTGGCTGCCAATTTGCCAATGTGCAGCCGCATGCCGGCGCGCAGGCTAACGAAGCAGTCTTCCTGGCGCTCGTTAAGCCGGGCGAGACCATTATGGGCATGTCGCTTGCTGCCGGTGGGCACCTTACACACGGGGCCCGACCTAATGTTTCCGGAAAGTGGTTCAACGCGGTGCAGTACGGCGTGCGTCGCGATGATTCGCTAATTGACTACGACGATGTCGCGGCGCTTGCCAAGGAGCACAAACCTCGCCTAATCATCGCTGGGGGGTCGGCCTATCCCAGGGTGATTGACTTTGCCCGCTTCAAAGAGATCGCCGACTCTGTGGACGCTTATTTTATGGTCGACATGGCGCATTTCGCGGGGCTTGTAGCCGGCGGCGTGCACCCCAGCCCGTTCGGGCACGCGCATGTTGTGACCTCGACGACGCACAAGACGCTTCGTGGCCCGCGTGGTGGGTTAATCATGACGGATGAAGAGTCAATTGCGAAAAAGATCGATAGCTCGGTGTTTCCCGGTTTGCAGGGTGGACCATTGATGCATGCGGTCGCGGCCAAAGCGGTCGCGTTCCGCGAAGCGTTGCAGCCGTCTTTCAAGGTTTACGCGAAGGCTGTTGCGGATAATGCGCGGGTGTTGGCAGAGACCTTGCTCGAAGGCGGTCTCGATATTGTTTCCGGCGGTACGGATACGCACGTCATTCTGGTCGATTTGCGTCCGCTACGACTGACAGGGAATGTCTCCGAGCAGAGCTTGGAGCGCGCTGGCATGACCTGCAATAAGAACGGTGTGCCCTTCGACCCGGAGAAGCCGGCTGTGACTTCTGGGGTGCGGCTCGGCAGTCCGGCCGGAACCACCCGTGGTTTTGGCCCCGCCGAGTTCCGGCTGGTCGGAGAGATGATCGTCGAGGTGTTGCGAGGTCTTGCTGAAAACGGGGAAGACAATCACACGGTGGAAACCGAGGTGGGCGCGCGCGTTGCCGACCTTTGTAGGCGGTTTCCAATTTACACTGGATTATATTAGTGACCGGGGAGGTCTGGAGTCATGCGGTGTCCATTCTGTGCCCATAACGATACACAAGTGAAGGATTCGCGGCCGACGGAGGACAATTCCGCGATCCGGCGACGACGGTATTGCCCAAACTGTGGTGCGCGGTTCACTACTTTCGAGCGCGTTCAACTGCGTGAACTGACCGTGTTGAAGAAAGGCGGCCAACGTGAGCCGTTCGATCGAGATAAACTGATGCGATCGATGCGGATTGCTCTGCGTAAGCGTCCGGTCGAAGAAGACCGGGTTGATCGCGTAGTCAATGGCATCGTCCGGCGTTTGGAAAGCTCCGGCGAAATCGAGATCAGCGTCGACAATATAGGCGAACTTGTCATGGAAGCGCTGCTCACCCTGGATAAAGTGGCTTACATCCGCTTCGCTTCGGTTTACCGGAATTTCCGTGAGACCAAGGATTTCGAAGATTTCATCACCGGCGAACTCGGTGTCGAAGACGACTAAATCGGACGACAAAAATTTTATGCGCGCGGCGCTTTCGTTAGCGCGGCGCGGTCTTGGAACGGTTTGGCCAAATCCTGCTGTCGGTTGTGTCATCGTTAAGGATGGCATCGTCGTCGGACGAGGGTGGACCCAGCCGGGCGGTCGGCCCCATGCGGAGACGGAAGCCTTGTGCCGGGCGGGGAGTGCCGCAGCGGGTGCATGCGTATACGTAACACTGGAGCCGTGTAATCATTTCGGCGAAACACCGCCTTGTACAAAGGCACTTTTGGAAGCTGGCGTGGCCCGTGTCGTCACGGCTATGGAAGATCCCGATCCGCGGACAGCCGGCGGTGGTCATGCACGGCTGAAAGCGTGTGGCGTCGACGTTGTTACTGGCGTTTTGGCAGACGCCGCCATGGCACTCAATGCGGGTTTTCTGTCCCGGGTGAAAACCGGCATGCCCATGGCCACCTTGAAGGCAGCGACAACGCTCGACGGCAAGATTGCTGCAAAGGGCGGCTCAAGCCGATGGATTACTGGCGTGGAAGCCCGTTCTCGTGGTCATATACTGAGGTCAACGCATGATGCGATCATGATCGGCATAGGTACCGCTATTGCAGACGCTCCTTTACTCACCTGCCGCATTCCGGGGATCGAGCACCGGTCGCCAGTAAGGGTTGTAGTTGATTCCCAGTTGCGGCTGCCGGTGGACTCGCCATTGGTTACTACGGCCCACAAAAGACCGACCTGGATATTGACCGCCGCTGAGAGTGATGCGCATCAATGGGAAGATCAGGGTGTTGAAATTGTTAGGGTAGGAGCCGACTCTGAGGGGCGAGTCGATATGATTGAGGGCCTCAATGCGCTTGGGGGCTGCGGCATCACCAGACTATTGATCGAAGGTGGTGGCGCCTTGGCTGCTTCATGCTTGCGCCAAGAGCTGATTGCAGAGATCTATTGGTTCCGCACCGGTGGCATCATGGGAGCCGACGGTATCGGTGCTGTGGCACCATACGGGATCACAACGCCCGCGGACATGGCACGGTTTGAAAGGATCGACCTATTGCCGGTCGGTGAGGACGTGATGGAAGTGTTTGTGCGGCGGGACCGAGCGAATTAAATCCCTTTATATGGGCGCGATGAGAACCGGCTGCTATGGTGCCAGTATGTTTACAGGATTGATAACGGATATCGGTGAAGTGCGATCGGTCGATCGATCGGGCGACGTGCGGTTCGTGATTGGGACATGCTACGAGATGGGCGCGGTCGATATCGGCGCCTCGATCGCGCATTCCGGGGCCTGCTTGACCGTGGTCGAGAAAGGTGAGGATTGGTATGCGGTAGATGTATCCCAGGAGACGCTCGACTGCACTACACTCGGTGCTTGGAAGCCGGGATGGCGTATCAATCTAGAGCAGTCGCTGCGTTTAGGCGCGGAGTTGGGCGGGCACCTGGTCCAAGGACATGTTGATGGGGTAGCTGTGGTTACGGCTCGCCAGCCGGATGGGGACAGTATTCGATTATCGTTTGAGGCGCCGGACGGACTGGCCCGCTACATAGCTCGCAAGGGATCCGTGGCACTCGACGGAATTTCTCTGACCGTGAACGAGGTTGAAGGGTGTGCATTTGGCGTCAATATTATTGCACATACTGCAAAGCATACGACTCTGGGAACGACGCAGTTCGGCGACAAGGTCAACCTTGAGGTGGACCTTCTGGCCCGATATGTTGCGCGGCTGCAATATGAACCCACGTGTGGATCGTAACGGTACCGTGCGCATTTCACCACAAAGCAGGTGATTGAAGGTGAGTTTCAAAGAGTACAAATCTTCCGCCGAAGAGATTATCGAAGACGCTCGAAATGGCAAGATGTTCATTCTTGTCGACGATGAGGACCGCGAAAACGAAGGCGATCTCATCATTCCGGCTCAGATGGCGACGCCGGAAACGATTAATTTCATGGCAATGCATGGCCGCGGCCTGATATGCCTCGCCATGACGAAGGAGCGGATCGACCAGCTTGGCTTGTCTTTGTTGCCGCAGCAAAATTCCAGCCGCCTTGCTACTGCTTTCACGGTGTCGATCGAGGCGCGCGAGGGCGTTACGACAGGCATTTCTGCGCCAGACCGGGCGCGTACCGTGGCAGCGGCCATCGATCCGTCTAAAGGAGCCGCTGATATTGCGACGCCTGGACATGTTTTTCCGCTGGTGGCGCGTGACGGCGGCGTTCTGGTTCGCTCTGGCCACACCGAGGCTTCGGTTGATATTGCGCGCCTGGCGGGCCTTAATCCGGCCGGTGTGATTTGCGAGATCATGAATGATGACGGCACCATGGCGCGCCGCGAAGACCTCGTAAAGTTCGCCAAAAACCACAATCTGAAGATCGGGACGATCGCCGATTTGATTGCCTATCGGCGACGCCACGACCGCACGGTTGAACGGGTTGCCGTGACGACGATGCGCAGCAAGTTCGGTGGCGATTGGAAGCTTTTCGTTTACGCAAATAAAATCAGCTACGCCGAACATTTGGCCTTGGTGATGGGGGACATTCCCAGTTCGGAACCGCCGTTAGTTCGCATGCATGCGCTCAATCTATTCGATGACTCGCTCGGGGCGATGCGCACCGGTAAGGCGGGTGAGTTGCAGAACGCGATGCGGGAGATCGGCGAGGCTGGTCAGGGCGTCGTCGTATTGATCCGCGAATGGTACCCGACGATCATTTCCGACCGCGTACACCATGCTAACGACGAACCGGCGCGGGCCGTGGTTCCCAATGCGCATGAACTTCGTGACTATGGGATAGGAGCACAGATACTGCTCGATCTCGGCATCACGGATATGCGCCTATTGACCAATTCGCCGAAGGTACGCGTCATCGGCATCGAAGGGTACGGCTTGAAAGTCGTTGATACGGTGCCCATCCGAATCAGAAATCCGGGGCCGGTATGATCGATGTCAAACCACATATCTTAATTGTCGAGTCTCGCTATTACGACGAAATCGCGGCGGAACTCCTGGCCGGTGCGACCGAAGCGCTAGAAGCGGTCGGTGCGACGTATAAGCGGGTCGAGGTGCCTGGAGCTTTCGAGATTCCGGCCGCGATAAAATTCGCTTTGGACGCTGGTAGAGCTACCCAAGATTTTTTTGACGGCTATGTAGCGCTCGGCTGTGTCATCCGTGGCGAGACGACACATTACGATTATGTCTGTCAGGAAAGCGCCCGCGGCCTCCAGGACTTGGCGGTGCAGCACGCCATTGCGATCGGGTACGGTGTGCTGACTACTGAGGACCGGGACCAGGCTTGGGTGCGGGCGGATCGCAAGCAAGGAAATAAAGGTGGGAACGTAGCCGAGGCTTGCTTGGCGATGGTCGCGCTAAGACGGCAGTTCGGTCTCAACGAAAAATGACCCGGAATACGCTAACGGTGTCGCGTGGCAAGCGACGCAGTGCGGCCCGCCTGGCCGCGGTTCAGGCTCTCTATCAGCTAGATATTGCTGGTGGGGGCGTCGAAGAGGTCGTCGGCGAATTCAACAACTGTCGTCTCGGTGGTGAGGTTGACGGCGAACAGTTGATCGAAGCGGAGCCAGAACTGTTCGGTGATCTGGTTCTGGGTGTCACGCAAAGGCGGACGGAGATTGACCAACGCCTTACCGTGGTGATCCACGACGAATTGACGTTCGACCGGTTCGAATTGCTGTTGCGAGTTATTTTGCGCGCCGGTGCCTATGAAATCCTGGCACGGGGAGATATCGATACATCACTAACGATCAGTGAGTATGTTGATGTTGCTAATTCATTCTTTGTGAATCGTGAATCGAGTATGGTGAACAGGATACTCGACCGGCTAGCGCATGCGCACCGATCCGATGACCTGGGAGTATTGCCGCATGACGCGTGCGACGAGCCAGAGCGGTGAGTTTGACTGGATCGCCCGATACTTCGCCCCTTTAGCGGCGTCTTATTCCGGGGCGTTCAGCTTGACGGACGATGCTGCCGTCATTGCCCCGGCGCCTGGCGTCGAGCTCGTAGTTACCACGGATACCATCGTCGCCGGTGTTCACTATGTCGGCGACGAGGCGCCAGGCCTGATCGCGGCGAAGTTGTTGCGCGTGAATCTATCCGATCTGGCCGCTAAGGGCGCCACGCCACGCGCCTACACCCTCAACGTTGCGCTGCCAGCGGGTATCGACGATCAATGGCTAGAGGCATTTACGGAGGGTCTAGCTCAGGACCAAGAATATTTTGGTATTACTCTTATCGGCGGCGATACAGTTGGAACGCCCGGACCCATGGTGCTCTCGCTTACTGCCTTTGGGGAGGTGCCTGCATCAGGAATTGTATTGCGGGCCGCTGCTAGTCCAGGCGATATCGTCTATGTAAGCGGCACGATCGGTGATAGTGCATTGGGGCTGCGCATTGTGACGGGCGACCTGAAGGGGCTGTCCGAACAAGGCGCTGCTTACCTAATAGCACGCTACCAAAAGCCTGAACCTCGTCTTGGCATTTTGCGACAGCTTTCTAAGGACATTACGCTCGCGGCATCGGACGTGTCTGACGGGTTGATCGCCGACCTAGGCCACATCGCTGATGCGTCTGGCGTTGCTATGACGATTCATGCGGATGACGTTCCGCTTTCCCCAGCGGCGCGCACGGCGTTGGATCGTGATGCGGCGTTGCGGACGACTATCCTTACAGGTGGTGACGATTACGAAATAGCCTTCTGTGCACCCAACACTACCGTGGATATCGTGCAAGCTGCTGCCAAGAAAAGCGGTGTCCCTGTTACAGCGGTTGGTGTGGTCGAAGACGGCGTGGGAGTCCGTGTATATGACGGCAGAGGATCGGAGATCCGATTGGACCGTGCGGGCTTCACGCATGGTTAGTTTAGGCTGGGCTAAGGCATCATGATGCTGGTGATAACAGCGACGTCGTTGATCGTGTGCGAAAAAGTTTTTGAAGATAAAACCTTCTCAATCAAATTAGATATGCTCAGGATTCTTGCTGCCCATTTTTATGTTGAGATGATGAAAGTTCAGGCACGGCAAGGCGCCGCAGGCTCAGGAGACGGCTTTTCGGGTCACCGGTTGCGTTTAGTGGGCCGTTCTGGCATGTTCCCGCCGATTTTTCGTCCTGTACCGATTCGGTTTTCGAATTTAGAGCTGTATTTTTCGGTTTTGGGCAGGGTTGTTGAGTTGTTTCCTTACAACAAGAACGGGATGGGTCGGTGATGCTTTGGTTCGTCATTGCCTGTGGCGCAATTGCGCTACTTTATGGAATTTTAGCCAGCCGCGCGGTTCTCAGCGCCAGCGCCGGCAACGAGCGCATGCAGGAGATCGCGGCTGCGATTCAAGAGGGTGCGAGCGCATATTTAAACCGGCAATACAGGGCTATCGGTATAGTTGGCGTGGTAGTTGCCGTTGTTCTTTTCCTTACGCTTGGTGGGCATGCTACGGCGGGTTTTGCCATCGGTGCCATCTTATCTGGCGCGGCGGGCTATATTGGAATGCTGATTTCGGTGCGCGCAAACGTCCGTACAACGGAAGCTTCGCGCATAGGTTTGGCTGAAGGACTATCGATCTCCTTCCGTTCTGGCGCGGTGACCGGCATGTTGGTGGCCGGTCTCGCACTGCTATCGATCTCAGTTTACTACTCCATCATGCTGGCCCAAGGCGTCGACGAGAAAACCCTAATCAACGGTTTGATCGGACTTGCGTTTGGTGCTTCGTTAATTTCAATCTTCGCTCGTCTCGGTGGGGGCATCTTTACTAAAGGTGCCGATGTTGGTGCCGACCTGGTCGGCAAGGTCGAGGCCGGTATTCCCGAGGACGATCCACGCAACCCAGCTGTGATCGCGGACAATGTCGGCGACAATGTTGGTGACTGCGCGGGTATGGCCGCGGATTTGTTCGAGACTTATGTAGTTACCGTCGGCGCGACGATGGTCCTGGCACTGATCTATAGTATCGAGGGCAGCTTCCTGATCTATCCAATGACGATTGGCGGTGTTTGCTTGGTCGCGTCTATCGTCGCTACCTTCTTTGTTCGGGTGGGGGCCAGTGGCAACATTATGGGGGCGCTTTACAAGGGGTTCTTTGGCAGCGCGATTATCTCCGCCGTTTTGCTTTGGCCGGTAACCTCACACGTTATCGGCATGGACACCAAAATGGAGGTTGCTGGCGTCTCCTTTACCGGGATGTCGTTGTTCTGGTGTGGTATCATCGGGCTGGTCCTGACGGGATTGATCGTTTGGGTGACGGAGTACTACACTTCCACAGAGTACCGGCCTGTCCGATCCGTCGCAAAATCGTCGGAGACCGGCCACGGCACCAACGTGATCCAAGGCCTCGCGATTTCAATGGAAGCGACGGCCGTACCGGCAGTCTTGATCTGTATCGCTATCATTTTGACCTATCAGCTAGCGGGCGTCATCGGCATCGCTATCGCGGTTACCACCATGTTGGCACTGGCTGGCATGGTGGTCGCGCTAGACGCCTACGGACCTGTGACGGACAATGCGGGTGGTATCGCCGAGATGGCCGAGCTCGACGACAGTGTTAGGAATACGACGGATGCACTTGACGCAGTTGGTAATACAACCAAGGCGGTGACTAAGGGCTACGCTATCGGCTCTGCCGGACTTGGCGCGCTTGTCCTATTCGCGGCATATACGGCGGATCTCGACCGGTTCTTCGGAGACCTTAATGTAAACTTCGCGCTCTCCAATCCTTATATTGTGGTCGGGCTATTTGTCGGAGGTTTGCTGCCTTACTTGTTCGGCGCGCTTGGCATGACGGCGGTCGGTCGAGCCGGCGGTGCGGTGGTGATGGAAGTCCGGCGTCAATTCAAAGAAATACCAGGGATCATGGAAGGCACGGCGAAGCCGGAATATGGCACCTGTGTTGACATGCTG
>PBDC01000064.1 GCA_002717185.1 Rhodospirillaceae bacterium | reverse complement strand
TTAATTCGTTTTTTGAAATGTCATTGGGAATGGTGATTGTCAATACGGCTAGCCACTATTGGGCGCGGTTGTCGCTGTCCGAAGTAGGCATAATAGAGGGGTCTGTAACAGCAAAATCAAATCTGAATTCCTTATACAAGTTTGTTGGGAAGTGGTTTGGTATAGCTAGCACCCTGTTCATCTTCGGTGTTGGGATTGGAGGGTATTTTTACATAGAAAGTGGAGCGAAAGAAGAGATTGCGTGGATAGCACCTTGGTTTTTCATTATCGTTGTAACAGGCCTAAACCTTGTGTTTTCGGGATTGGTTGCAATCCTTGAGGGTTGCAATCGGTTGATCCAAATCTATTCAGTTCGCGGTTGGCAAACAGGGTTTGCCCTACTATTGACATTTTTCGCTTTGGAAAATGGCCTTGGCCTGTGGGCGGCGAGCGCAACCGCCATGTCATTGTTAATCGGTAATTTATATATTATTTTAAGGCATACAAAGTTTTTTGCGTCTCTGAAGACCGCTGATGCGCAGCCGAATTTTTCTTGGCAAGAAGAAATTTTGCCCGTTCAGTGGCGCTACGGTGTCTTGGCTGTTGTTGGGTATTTCTCTTTCTTCATGATTACACCTGTCATATTTAGGTTCCATGGTGCTGAGGCGGCGGGACAAATTGGTATTACTCTTCAACTCGTCTTAGGTATTCAACGTCTTGCCGCTTCAGTATTAGAAGCAAAGATTCCTGAAATGGGGTCTCTTGCATCTAAGGGTAATTTCCATCATCTCGATTCAGTTGCGAAACGCGTCGGCTTTTCAACAGTCGTTTTGGCTGGATTGGGAGGGTTGTGTGGGTTCGGCATCGTTGAAGGCTTGCGATTCTATGGTTATGAACTTGGCAGCCGATTCTTGCCGACATTGAGCCTTGCACTGTTAATGGCCTCTATCGTGCCATTTATTGCGGCTCATATTGTCGGATCCTACTTTCGTAGCTTCTCGAAGGTTCCTGTCTTCGGTTGGCTCGTTACCAACAACCTTCTTTTGTTGATTACCAACATTGGCGTCGGTTGGCTCTATGGAATACAGGGTGTCAGCGTCAGTTATTTCTTAATAATAACATTTTTCCTATGCCCAGCCTCTTACTTAGTATTGAAAATCAAGCGAATAGAAATACAAAGAAATTTTGCGAAACAAAATTTTGAATGAAGGCGCATTGGCAGGGAGTATTGTGGTTAATACGCTTGAGGATGAACAATTACCCGAATGGTCTTAAGCAGAGTTCGGATGTCCAGGGCGAGTGACCAGCGGTTTGCATAATCTATGTCGGCTGCCACCCGCTTGCGAAGGTGATCCTGATCGATATCGCCGCCGCGAAGTCCCAGAACTTGGGCTAACCCAGTGATGCCTGGTTTAATAGCATGTCTTTGCCAGTAGTCTGGTACGGCGTCCCAGAAAAGTTTTCCTCCCGCCCGCGAACCGATTGCGTGAGGACGAGGCCCGACGAGGCTCATTTCGCCCTTCAAAACATTAAATAGCTGTGGCAATTCATCAAGGCTGTTATGTCTCATAAAGGAACCCAACCTGGTGATTCGGCTGTCATTTCTTGTTGTAGATACGTCGCCGTTTGCGTCAGCCCTGTCGTTGGACATTGTACGAAGCTTATAGATCGTAAACCTGGAGTTTTTTGTACCGATCCGCTGTTGTTTAAAAATTATGGGGCCGGGTGAATCAACCTTTATGAGGAAGGCAAGAAAAATAAACAGTAGAAAGGTAACGGGAGTAGTGAGCAGGACAAGAAATAGATCCAATAATCTTTTCTGGAGACGTTCGTGCAGTCGTAATGCGGATCGCGCAACGACAATTGTGGGTTTTCCCTCCCAGCTGGAGAGACCTAGAGGAAGGCCAAAATCCATTTCTGGGGGAATTATCTCGCAATTAATACCCACATTACGAAAAATACCTGACCACCTTTTTCTGTTTTTAAGACAATCAAAAGATAAAATAACCTTATCTGCATTTCTAGTTTTTGCAGAAATTATATGAAATAATTCTGGGTTTCCTTCCAAAAAATCCCATTTTTCTTCGTTAACATTTATGAATTCAAGGATATCACAGCTTCTTACACAGTCCATAATACTGTTTTGATCGCTGACATAAATTACGGTTTCCCGAGTGTAAGGAAGTATAAATTTCTGAATGAATATTGCCGAACCAGTTCGCCATAGAGAAAGTGTAATTATGGAAAATGAAATGAAAAGACCGGTTTCCACACGAGAAAAACTGTGACTGACTTTTAGGGCAAATGCTAACGTAAGAAGAAAGGACCATGCACATAAAATTCCGGCGACTACAGTTCGAGTAGATGCCCAAGACGAAGTAATATTCTCGCGATTATATCCACCGAACAGGGAAATAAGCACAATGGCTGGTAGGGATAATCCTATTGCAGTTTGCATATTAAGGTCGGAGAAACTGCTGGAAAATCGTATAATTGAAGCAATGGACCCGCTGAAAAATATCAATACAAGGTCGCCAAAAATAACCGCTGAAATGAGGCTAATTCTCCAGGCTGATCGGTCGCGAATTCGGGTTGTCCCCGATAGTGCCTCGTTATTTGATACCCGTAGTTCTTCGATTGATGAACGAGGCAACATAGCTTGAACTGTCTCCTCAGGTTGGATTTATGGAATACTAGGTTAGATAAAAACGTGAATTACTATTTTCCCATTTCAGTTTTTTCTAACAAACTGAAAAAATATCATAAAATGTACCAATGTTTCATCTAGGATACACGATTATGAACTTATTGTGCAGAAAATAGGTGTACACCCAATGTTTTGCAAATAAATATCGTGATATCTGAGGAGCTTTTATTTTGGGGGATTGGAATATTTGTTAAGTTCGGTTTCATCGGCAAGGGGATAAAATCACGCCTAACTTAATGTGTTGGATTCGCTGTGAGTCGACAAGACCGCCAAAGTATCAGTGTCGTACCATAAGGTCATTCCTATCAGCATAGTACTTGGAAGTGTTTGGCTATGGTGGGTTGTGGGAGTCCTAAATTACAATAGCGCGAAACTATTGCACGTGCTTCAGGAGACGGAGGCTCCGTTCTACGTGGGATGCAGAGCCCTCTCTAACTGGTGGCCGGATTTATAGGTCTCAACCTAAAAGAGGGAAAAGCGAGCACGCTCAATAACATTGGTGCGCCGGCATCATATATTCCGGTTAGGCGACGCATTTCGTACCCTGCGGCAGTCAAGGGTTAGGTGATACACCAAGTCCTTGCTTAAGTGTGGTGAAAATATAGTTCCTTGGCTCCGTTGTTTACAACGTGATAAAATTCATGGCGTTGGTTTGACTGGTTTTTAGAGTCAGTTTCTTTGTTTAATTTGAGGTACAAGAATAATCGATGTGGCAGTTGTTTAAAAGATTGGTAAATACTGCGCTGTACCCTTTAGGGTATCAAATTAACAAAACATATCATGGTTCCATCTATCAGGACGAGGCAGCACGCCGCGTCATTGATCTCGTTCATCCGACCTACACCTGTACCGGTGTTGATCGGATTTATGCGTTAATCGAGGCTGTCGGATATGTTGCAACAAACAAATTAGACGGTGACTTTGTCGAATGCGGAGTATGGAGGGGCGGTTCCACAATGGCGATGGCGGAAGCCGCATTAGAAACCGGAATTTTGCCGAAGATATGGCTGTTCGACACTTTCGAAGGCATGACAGCGCCAACGGAAGAAGATCGTGACGTGTATGGGACAGCAATGATGGGTCTCCAAAACATCCTTCGCCAAGGGTGGATGAAAGTTACTGAAAGCGAAGTCGAACAGAATCTTTGTCTGACAAGTTATCCCCATGAAAAATTCCGCTTGGTGAGGGGACCGGTCGAAGAGACAATACCTGATCAGGCCCCGGAGAAAATTGCCCTTCTGCGATTGGATACTGATTGGTATCAGAGTACCAAACATGAACTTGAGCATCTCTACCCAAGAGTTGTAGAGGGCGGTGTGGTTATCATTGACGACTATGGGGATTTTGAAGGTGCCAAGCGGGCGACGGACGAATTTTTTGAAGCGCTGGGAACAAGACCTTACTTGGTGCCAGTAGCGGGGCACCGTGTCTTCATTAAGCATGAGCTGAAATGAAAAACTGATTGGCATGGGCCTTAGAATATTTAATACAAAGTTTCTGCTCTCAAATTGGAACGGTATCGTGCTTTGTGCGACTAGGTAGGTGCGACGATTAGTTTGTGGATTTGAGGGGATGATGATTTATCCAACTATTTTGTGTGGCGGCTTAGGAACGCGACTTTGGCCTTTGTCGCGAGCATCGTATCCGAAACAATTTCTGCCGATGGTGACTGACCAAACACTATTGCAAGAAACGGTTGCGCGTGTCTCGAAGAGCTGTTTTGCGGCCCCTATGCTGATATGCAACGATGAACATAGGTTTCTAGTATCTGAACAACTGCGTGAGATTAGCGTTAAACCAGCAGAGGTAATTCTTGAGCCAATGGCCCGCTCGACCGCACCGGCTGCGGCCGTCGCGTCCCTCTTGGCTCGAGCTAACAAGAGTGATGCGTTAGTTCTGCTGTTACCGTCTGATCATGTCATCGGTGACGCCAGCGCTTTTGAGAATTCTGTCGCTGCGGCAACGGAAGCTGCGTCCAAAGGTTACCTTGTAACCTTTGGCATGGAGGCCACTAACCCCGAGACAGGATATGGTTATATCCAGCGAGGTAGCCCCCTTAAAGGTGTCGACGGGGCCCATGTTGTTGATCGTTTCATCGAAAAACCGTCAAAAAAATTAGCCGAACAAATGTTGATAGAAGGCGGATACGATTGGAACAGTGGGATGTTTCTCTTTTCTGCTGATGCCTATCTTGAAGAGCTGGAACGTTTGAACCCGGTCATGTTGTTTGCCTGTCAAGACGCAGTCAACCGAAGCGTGGTGGATCTAGACTTTCTCCGGCTAGACGCAGACGCCTATGAAGCGTGCCCAGCTAGATCTATTGATGTAGAGGTGATGGAAAAAACAGACAAAGCAGCGGTAGTACCTGCCGAATTGGGCTGGAGTGATGTTGGTACTTGGTCTTCTCTGTGGAACATCAGCGAACATGATGAGTGCGATAACGTCCTCATGGGCGATATCATTGCACATGAGGTAAGTGGCAGCTATCTGCGGACGGAAGGCCCTGTTTTGGCAACCATTGGCTTGACCGATATGGTGGTTGTTGCCACCGAAGATGCTGTCCTCGTCGCTTCAAAAGGTCGCTCTGCTAATGTTAAGAGTATCGTAGAATGTTTCAAACAAGAGGGGCGGCCTGAGCATCACTCTCACCTGACAGTTTATCGGCCCTGGGGTTGGTATAAGGGCATCGATTCTGATGAAAGATTTCAAGTTAAACGGATCTGCGTTAACCCGGGCGCCAGATTGAGCCTGCAATACCATCTCCACCGGGCGGAGCACTGGGTCGTCGTCTCTGGCACTGCGCGGGTTACTCGAGGTGATGATACCTTTGATTTGGCTTCCAACCAATCCACCTACATTCCGGTCGGAGAAAAACATCGCCTGGAAAACCCAGGCCAAGGGCCCTTGCATTTGATCGAAGTGCAATCGGGCAGTTACCTAGGTGAGGACGATATCATTCGCCTTGATGACGATTTCCGGCGCACTTAAGATAAAATTATTGACAAGTTCTGTAGTATGTCCGGACGAATTTGGCGAATAAGGGTGTGCAGGCTGAGCAGAATACCAAACTTGATCCGCCCCTTCCATTGTTAAATTGAACACGTTTTTACAGACTGTTTAAAGCTGCGTGGCAGCATGTTTGGCGGCGCAGAGGTTTTCAGATACAGCCCCTGTGAAAACGGCCAAGGCTGCGTGCCCAAGCCTGCAAGACCATGCTGTTTAAGCGGCAAAAGATGGACTAGGAAGCGAGTGGTAAACTCGCTTATCTCTCGCCAAGAGAGCTTAAGTTCTGTCGCGCCTAACGGGACTTCAGCATCAACTAGGGATGCATCTCACTATCTGTCCCTACGGGCAGAAAATACTGTCATTTTTGTAACGTTGCGTAATTGTGTAGTCATCACAAAATTTTGAGCAAAAGGGAAAATTTATCTATCGAAGCTGTCAAAAGTGTTTTTGGTTTTTCAACTCGCTCTGTTGCAGTTCAGGATATGGCCTCGGCTAAAATCAACGCGTTATCTTGCCGGCTATCAGACAGAATAACAGGTGTTAGATGGATACAACGAAACCCTAGACATTTTCCAAGGAGGGGACTGCCGTCTTGCATTTCTGCTCAAATTCGGTGAAACCTCCCGTAATTAAACCTCTTATATAACAAAACTGGGCAATTAATTTGATGTCTAAAAATAATAAAGTCGCCCTCATCACGGGTATAACCGGCCAGGACGGTGCACTGCTAGCCGAGTTTCTGCTGTGCAAAGGTTACACGGTGCACGGTGTAAAGCGCCGCTCATCGTCCTTTAACTCGCAGCGGATTGATCACCTATACCAGGACCCACATGAGCGAGGCGTGAAGTTTCATTTGCACTATGGTGATATGACGGACGCTACTAACCTGATACGCCTCGTACAGGAAGTTCAGCCTAACGAGATATACAACTTAGCGGCACAGAGCCACGTTCAGGTCAGTTTTGAGACACCAGAATACACAGCGAACTCAGACGCCATGGGCCCGCTGCGTTTGTTGGAGGCTATGCGTATTTTGAACCTAGGTGCCAAGACACGATTCTACCAGGCTTCCACTTCCGAACTCTATGGCAATGCCGAGTTGTCTCCACAGAACGAAAACACGCCATTCCGGCCACGCAGTCCCTATGCAGCGGCCAAGCTCTACGCTTACTGGATCACGGTAAACTATCGTGAAGCCTACGGATTCCACGCTTCCAACGGCATCTTGTTCAACCACGAAGGCCCGACGCGGGGTGAAACGTTCGTGACACGCAAGGTTACCCGAGCCGTTGCCGCCATTGAATTAGGCTTACAGGACATGCTGTATCTGGGCAACCTGGACGCGGAGCGGGATTGGGGCCACGCTCGCGACTACGTGGATGGCATGTGGCGCATGTTACAGCAACCGGCAGCCGACGACTACGTGCTTGCGACTGGCAAGGCCCATTCCGTGCGCAAGTTCGTGGAACAGGCTTTCGCACATGTGGACCGGACCATCCAATGGCAAGGTGAGGACGTCGACGAGCATGGCGTGGATGACAGGACTGGCGATGTACTGGTTAAGGTTGACCCCCGTTATTTCCGCCCTACTGAGCTTTACAAGCTTCGTGGCGATGCGTCGAAAGCCGAAGAAGTGCTGGGCTGGACAGCGAGTACGTCATTCGACGAGATGGTCCGGCAAATGGTCGAAGAGGACCTCAAATCCGTCGCGTCAGAACAGCGTAATGAGATATGATCGACGTACCCTTCGACTTTGCCGCAACGACATTGTCGCTAATTTTTGCCGCTCTTTGGACTTTCCGAAGCGGTTTTTCGTCTCACGGATACAGGCTCGTAACGCGTTACGTTTAGCTTCCGCACTTTAAGCGTTCTGACTGTCTATTGACACTTTGGGTCCGGGGGCTCTTCCGTGTATTCGGCAACGATATTTGCCCTGCAATGCCGGTGCTTGACGGGTTTTCGCGTTATGTGTTGGTGCTGCACTGCTGGCTCTTGTGCATAATGATAGACTTTTTGTCACTGGCTGCGCTAAACGCGGCTTCTGACGCGCCGACAAATACATTTCGCTATGATAAACTGTACCTCGCAGCAATCTGGAACTGCGCTATCAAATGCGCGTATACTCAAAATTTATTCTCTTTTAGAGAGGTTGCGATTTGAGCGGGGTAACGTCCGGTGGGATCATGCATGTTATCACGGGGCTCGGTGTAGGCGGTGCGGAGACCATGCTGGCAAGTCTCGTCAAGGCGGAAATTGCGGCGAGCCAGCGTCCCATTGTCATCAGCTTGATTCCCGGCGGTCTCGTCGCCACGCAGCTCAAAAAGGCGGGTATTGACGTTTTGGATTTAGGGATGGTGCGCGGGCGGCCTGGGTTTGGTTCTCTGTTCAGATTGCGCTCGCTCATTCGCCGGTTTCGGCCGGACGTCCTGCAGAGTTGGATGTACCACGCTAACTTAGTGGCGACCGGAGCCCTGGCTTTGTCTGGCCGACGGCGAAGGACGGTCCACTATTGGGGCCTCCGGTGTTCGGATATGGATCTCGATGCTTATGGTTGGATATTCCGATCAGTCGTGAAAGCCGGGGGAAATTTTTCCGCCTGGCCGGACGCCATTACATGCAATTCCGAAGCGGGCATCACGGTTCACAAAGCGCTTGGATATCGACCTCGGCGCTTTCTCCTCGTCGATAACGGTGTAGACATCGCCCGCTTCAAACCCAATCCAGAGGCCAGGTCGGCAGTGCGCGAGAAATTTGGGATCGGGCCGGATACACCGGTTATTGCTACCGCCGCCAGGGTCGATCCGATGAAGGACTATCCCAATCTGCTCGCGGCGTTGGACCGGTTACCGCAGGTGACGGCTATTGTCATGGGCGATGGTACGGAAAATTTGCCGGATAGCTCGAGATTGATCCGCCTCGGGCGGTGTGACCGTGTGGAGAAGGTACTCGCTGCCGCGGATCTGGTCGTCTCTGCTTCGGCCTACGGGTAGGGGTTTTCCAATGCAATCGCCGAAGGTATGGCCTGTGGCTTACCGGCGGTGGCAACGGATGTTGGCGATGCGCGACGGATCGTAGGCGAAACGGGAACCATCGTTATTCCTCAGAACTCTGAGGCTTTGGCTGAGGCGATAGATGCACTGTTGCGCCGTTCCGACCGGACTGAGATTGGTCGCGCGGCGCGTATGCGAATTCAAACTCGTTTCTCTTTGGAGCAGTCGGTCTCGCGCTTTCGCCAGTTGTATCGGGAGGGTATCTAAGCTTGGTTAAACCGTTCTAAAATCGTTGACTTGCCGAGGCGCGAGAGTATAGTTCCCGGCGGTTTGGATGAGCGGGCCTCTGCGGCCCGCTTTTGCATCGACCCCGGAACGTTAGGGTCTAGGAAGATACGAGATGTATGCAGTCATAAAAACCGGCGGCAAGCAATACAAGGTCGCCAAAGATGACGTCATTACGGTTGAGAAGATGGTAGGTGAACTTGGATCGTCTGTTGAGCTTGGCGAAGTGCTGCTGATTGGGAACGATAAGGAACAGACGTTCGGTGCACCGCTGATCGCCGGAGCGACGGTGGCAGCCGAGGTTGTTGAGCAGAAACGCGATGACAAGATTATTGTCTTCAAGAAAAAGCGGCGTAAGAACTATCGTCGCAAGAATGGTCACCGGCAGGAGGTGACCGTACTGAAGATTACAGATATTTTAGCCGAGGGTAAGAAGAAATCGCCAGCTAAGAAGAAACCCACGGCGAAGAAAAAAGATGCAAAAAAGCCGAAGGCAGAAGCTAAACCGGCAACCGAAGAGACGCCCAAGGAAGTCGAGGCGAAGACTGAGGAGTAAACGGCATGGCCCATAAAAAGGCGGGTGGCAGTTCACGGAACGGTCGCGATACGATCGGACGTCGGCTAGGCGTTAAGAAATTCGGCGGTGAGGCGGTTGTGTCTGGCAATATCATTGTTCGCCAACGTGGTACCAAAGTGCATCCGGGCGAAAATGTAGGCATGGGCAAAGACCACACGCTGTTCGCCCTGACCGAGGGGCAGGTGAAGTTTCACAAGACACGCAGTCGCACCAGGGTTTCAGTGGTGCCACCAGCGTAGGACGCCCCGGCGTTCATTTTCGGTTCCGGGGGAATGGTAAGCCATTCCCCTTTTTTGTTACGCCCGGGAGGAGAGGTGCCAATCGGTAGCGAGCAATGAAATTTCTCGACGAAGCGAAGATTTATATTAAGAGCGGCGATGGTGGTGCTGGCTGCGTGTCGTTCCGCCGCGAGAAGTATATCGAATTTGGTGGACCGGACGGCGGGGATGGCGGACGCGGTGGAGACGTGATCGTGGAAGCGGTAGATCATCTGAATACGCTTATCGATTTCCGCTACCAGCAGCATTTTAAGGCGCAAAATGGCCACCCTGGCATGGGTAAGCAACGGACAGGTGCCAGCGGTCAGCCGAAAACCTTGAAACTGCCCGTCGGTACGCAAATCTTGACCGAGGACAAGCAATCGGTTGTCGTGGACCTGATCGAGCCCGGGCAGCAAGTGGTGCTGGCACAGGGTGGCGACAGTGGGTTCGGTAATTTGCATTACAAATCCTCGACCAACCGCGCGCCACGCCGGGCTGACCCGGGCTATCCCGGCGAAGAGCATTGGGTGTGGCTGCGGCTAAAATTGATAGCCGATGCTGGACTGATTGGTTTGCCCAATGCCGGCAAATCCACCTTTCTGGCGGCGACGACGCGCGCGCGCCCCAAGATTGGCGCCTACCCCTTCACGACTCTGCATCCCAACCTGGGGGTTGCCGCAGTTGACAGTGAGGAATTTGTGATGGCCGATATCCCCGGTCTAATCGAAGGTGCGCATGAAGGGCACGGGCTGGGTGATCGATTCCTCGGTCATGTGGAACGCTGTGGTGTATTGCTCCATCTGGTCGACGGAACGTCGGACGACATCGTTGCCGACTATGCGACAGTGCGCACGGAGCTAAACGCCTACGGCGCGGGGTTATCGGAAAAAATTGAGATCGTCGGCCTCAACAAGTGCGATGCCCTTCAGTCGGATTTAGTTGAAGACAGAATGCAAAGGCTTGCTGCTGCCACCACCGCGCCCGTCTTACCCCTGTCCGGTGTGTCCGGGCGTGGAGTCGATAGGGTGCTGCGGCATTTGTTAAACATTATTCGCGGCCGGAAAGCGGCAGAGGCGTCGTTTCAGGGCGAAGCGCAGGCCGCGCGTGGCTGGACACCCTAAACTGATGTGTGATCCTCTTTCCAACGCGAGACGCGTGGTTGTCAAGATCGGTTCGGCTCTCATCGTCGACCGTAAAACTGGTAAGATGCGCCAGAAGTGGCTGCGCTCACTGGCCGCAGACGTCGCGGCGCGTCGGGAATCGGGCCAGGATGTGCTTATTGTTTCTTCCGGCGCCATTGCAATTGGACGGGGGCATCTCGGCTTATTGCATGGTGACTTGCGCCTTGAGGAGAAACAGGCTGCTGCTGCGACCGGGCAGATACGTCTGGCACATGCTTTTCAGGAAGCATTGTTGCCGCATGGTATTACAGTGGCACAAATTTTGCTTACCCTGGATGATACTGAACAAAGGCGCCGCCATCTCAACGCGCGTGCCACAATACAACAGCTGCTTGACCTGAAGGCACTGCCCGTTATTAACGAAAATGACACAGTAGCAACCTCAGAAATTAGGTTTGGTGACAACGATCGGCTAGCGGCGCGGGTTGCGGTAATGATTGGGGCTGATGTATTGGTTTTGCTTTCGGACATAGATGGTTTGTACGACGACGACCCTCGTATAAACAATTTGGCGGAGCACATTCCTGAAATCGAAGCGGTGACGCCGGAGATTGAAGCGATGGCTGGAGCCGCAGCCACCGGCTACGCATCGGGGGGAATGGTGACCAAACTACAGGCTGCGAAGATCGCTCTCTCCGGTGGTTGTCATATGGCGATCACTGATGGGCGTATCGACCATCCATTGCAGGTTTTGGCGAATGGGGCGCGAACGAGCTGGTTTGTGGCCAGTGCGACGCCGCGCACGGCACGTAAACGTTGGATCGCTGGGTCGCTGAAACCGAAGGGTGTCCTCACGGTGGATAATGGTGCATCTAAAGCGTTGCAGAATGGACGGAGCCTGCTGCCAGCGGGAATCACATGCGTGGCTGGATACTTCGAGCGCGGTGACCTGGTATCGGTAAATGACGCCGATGGGGCTGAGCTTGGCCGTGGCCTGTCGGCCTATTCTAGCGTCGACGCCGCCCGAATTGCTGGTTTCAAGACCAGTGAAATAAAAAAAATCTTGGGCTATCTTGGCCGTGACGAAGTCATTCATCGTGATGATCTTGTCCTCGACTGAAAGGAAGAAAAGATGATTGCCGCTACTGTCCTCGACTCGGAGGATACGATCGAAACCAAGATGCGCCGCACGGCACTGGCCGCGAAAGAGGCCAGCAGAACTTTGGCTTTGGCTGATGCTGGGACAAAGAACACGGCCTTGCGCGCCGCGGCTGCATCGATCCGTGCCCGCTCGGACGAAATTATATTGGCAAATGATAAAGATATGGCGGCAGCTGAAGACCGAAATGTGTTGGTCGCTTTCAAGGATCGGTTAAAGCTAACACCGGGTCGGGTAGAAGCAATGGCCACAGGGCTAGAGGACGTGGCTGAGCGGGACGACCCTGTAGGAAATTTGATCGATGAGTGGTCACGGCCGAACGGTTTGCGCATTTCTAGAGTGAGCGTCCCGCTTGGTGTAATCGGTATAATCTACGAGGCCCGGCCGAATGTAACGGCTGATGCCGGCGGGCTGTGTCTAAAATCCGGTAATGCTGTAATTCTACGCGGTGGGTCGGATAGCCTACATTCTTCGGGCGCGATCGCGGATTGCCTGAGTGAAGGTTTGAAGGCGGCAGGCTTGCTGGGCGATGCTATTCAATTCATTCGCACCAGCGACCGGGCCGCGGTCGGGGCGATGCTGCGCCAGCACGATCTGATCGACATCATCGTACCGCGAGGTGGACGCGGTTTGATCGAACGAGTTATGGAGGAGTCGACGATTCCTGTCTTAGCTCATCTGGAAGGTATCTGCCATGTCTATGTCGACGGGGCGGCGGATCCGGCGATGGCTCGCGAGATCGCGCTGAACGCCAAAATGAGGCGGACGGGCATCTGCGGTGCGGCGGAGACGCTTCTGATCGACCGATCGCAGGCGGACACCCAACTTCCTGGTATCGTCGATGACTTAGTTGCCGCTGATTGCGAGGTGCGTGGCGATGCCGATGCGCAAGCGATCGACCAGCGCATCATCGCAGCGACGGATAGCGACTGGGAGACGGAGTATCTCGACGCGATCATCTCCGTAAAGGTCGTCAACGGCGTGTCGGGTGCGGTGGATCACATCAACCGCTACGGTACAAACCATACCGACACGATCGTGACCGAAGATGCGGCGGCGGCTGAAGCCTTTCTGTCCTGCGTCGACAGCGGCATCGTCATGCACAATGCTTCGACCCAATTCGCTGATGGCGGCGAATTCGGCATGGGGGCGGAGATCGGTATCTCGACCGGAAAATTGCATGCCCGGGGACCAGTTGGTGCGGACCAGTTGACCAGCTATAAATACGTTGTTAGGGGTGATGGCCAGACCCGGACTTAGGGGGATGCCAATGACAAGTCTTAGAATTGGGCTCCTCGGTGGATCGTTTAATCCTGCCCATGAAGGACACCGTCATATAAGCCTCTTTGCTTTACAGCGCCTCCGTCTGGATGCGGTATGGTGGCTAGTCTCGCCGCAGAACCCGCTCAAAGCGGTCGAGGGAATGGCGTCGTTCGACAAGCGTTTCGCTAGCGCTGAAGGGGTCGCGCTGCATCCACGGATAGAGGTATCGGACATTGAGGCCCGGATCGGTACGCGCTTCACCGCCGATACGTTGCGGGTCTTGCGCCAACGTTACGCGAAGCACCGCTTCGTCTGGATTATGGGGGCCGACAACTTGATCCAACTGCCCCGCTGGTGCGACTGGACGAAGATTGTCGAGATGGTGCCGATCGCCGTGTTCGCTCGACCAGGCTATTCGCAGCGGTCCCTATTCGGTATAGCGGCTCACCGCTATCGTCGGAACCGTCTCCCCGACCGTGCCGCCGCAGATCTGGCGAGTCGCAAGGCGCCGGCCTGGGTATTTCTGCATACGCCCCTGCACTCAGCGTCGGCAACCGAAATTCGTGCAAACTGGAGTAGTGTGGCCGAACACACATCTCTGTAATCTAACGTAAATATTAGTATAATAGAGTTAATAAAGGGCACATAACGAATGAGGAAACTGTCATAGCCATTGATATTCATACGACCTTGCCACCAGATTCACTTCTTGCGTTGGTTCAAAACCAACTCGAAGATGATAAGGCAGGGGATATCGTCGTTATACCTCTGTCCGACAAATCTAGCTTCGCGGATTACATGGTGATCGCCTCCGGACAATCGAGCCGCCAGGTAGGTGCGATGACAGATCATCTTGTTGAAATGTTTCGAAAAAGCGGATTGCGCGGCGCTAAGGTTGAAGGCCGTTCACGAGGTGATTGGGTGTTGGTGGATGCCGGCGATGTCATTATTCATCTTTTCCGGCCCGAAGTGCGTGAGTTTTACAAGCTGGAGAAGCTGTGGAGCCACGATCTTCCGGAAACGGCGGAAGCGCCCACAGCGGCTTATACCGCTTAGCTTCCGTAATTAGTGTTACCCTTGCGGCTCCTGATTTGTGCTGTCGGTCGCGCCCGCAAGAAAACGGCGCGTGCCCTTTACCAAGACTACGCCCGCCTGGTGCGCTGGCCTCTTGATCTTGTCGAAGTGGAAGTGCGCAGGCAACTACCGGATTACCAGCGCCGGACGGCAGAAGGCGCACTGCTACTGGAAAAAATACCGGATGGCGCGGTCGTGGTCGTCCTGGACGAAAAAGGTAAGGCGCTGTCCAGCCAGGAATTCGCCAAACGGATCGGTGGCTGGCGTGATGATGGTTGCGCGCACATCGTCTTCCTGATCGGTGGCGCCGATGGGCTGGATGATGTGGTGCGATCGCGCGCCGACCTTACTTTATCTCTTGGCCGTCTGACTTGGCCCCACCTTATGGTCCGTGGCATGCTTGCGGAGCAGATTTATCGGGCTCAACAGATCCTCGCGGGGCATCCGTATCATCGGAATTAAATGAATTGGCGTAATGACTCATTTAAGCCGATCGGTTTTGCTTATTCTTCGGGTGGTAAGTCCATCACTCGCGAGTGATCCATACTATCCGTGTTAACTGATTTCGCCTATATATCCCAGGACGTTTCGACAGCGAGTTTTACGATGATCTCACCACGGTCGGTTATACTTTGCATCCTTGACGGTTGGGGGGAAAGCGAAGAGCGTGAAAGCAACGCGATTGTACTCGCAGACACTCCGAACTGGGATCGTTTCGGCGAGACCTATCCGCAGACTCAACTAGATGCTTCTGAGCAGCAGGTCGGTCTACCAGCCGGTCAGATGGGTAATTCTGAAGTCGGCCACATGAACCTGGGTGCCGGCCGTCAGGTATTGCAGGACTTGCCGCGGATTGATGCAGCCGTTTCAGAGAATAGGGTTGCGGACATTCCGGCATTACAGAATTTTGTGGCCGCGTTGAAGTGTTCCGGGGGAGCTGCGCATCTTTTGGGGCTGATGTCGCCCGGCGGGGTGCACTCCCACCAAGACCATATTGCGCATATAGCCAACTTGTTATCTGAGAATGATATTCCGGTGGTGGTGCACGCTTTTCTTGACGGCCGTGATACGCCGCCAAGAAGTGCTCTGGCCTATATGAAGGAATTTCAAGCGACTGCGCCGCGTGCTCAGATTGGAACCGTGATCGGGCGATACTTTGCCATGGATCGCGATAAGAATTGGCAACGGGTGAGCCAGGCCTACGCCGCTATCGCAGCGGGTAAGGGGTTACTGGTGGAATCGGCCCTGGAAGCAATTCAAAAATCTTATGACCGTAACGAATCAGACGAGTTTGTGCAGCCAAGCGTTATCGATAGTTATTGCGGGATGCGGAACGGTGATGGGCTGTTAGTCACCAATTTTAGGGCTGATCGGATCCGGGAAATCTTGACCGTATTGCTTGACCCTGATTTCTCGGAAATTGCTGGCCGTAACCTGGTCAAATTCGCCGCAGCAGTGGGAATGACAAGTTATTCCAAAGCTTTGGACGCATTCCTGACCACGTTGTTTCCAGCATTGCAGGTAAAGAACGTACTGGGTGAGGTGATCTCGGCCTCAAATCTGAAGCAATTGCGTATAGCAGAGACTGAGAAGTACGCGCATGTGACATTCTTTTTCAACGGTGGGGAAGAGCGTACTTTCGAAGGCGAGGATCGTATCTTGATCCCATCGCCAAAGGTTGCGACCTATGATTTGCAGCCGAAAATGTCTGCACCAGAGCTAACGGACCGGTTGGTAGCTGAAATAGAGAAGGGAGCCTACGACTTTATCGTGGTAAATTTCGCCAATCCCGACATGGTTGGTCATACTGGTGTGCTGGAGGCGGCGATCGAGGCGATCGAGGCCGTGGACGCTTGCTTAGGACGTCTGGAGACCGCTGTGCAAGCGGCTGGCGGCGTGATGATCGTAACTGCCGACCATGGTAACGTCGAAATGATGACGGATGCAGAGACCGGTCAGGCGCACACGGCGCACACGATGAACAAGGTACCAGTTTTTGTTGTAGGCAATGTTGTTCGGGAACAGGAATTACGCAGCGGAAGTCTGGCGGACATCGCACCTACTCTGCTGGAACTTCTAGATATTGCACAGCCTGAGGAGATGACAGGTCGATCGCTGATTGTCAGGCACGGTGAGGCCCGTGCGGCGGAGTGACCGTCCTCTGTTCCGATTGTTTTTCTTGCCACTGCTGATCGCGTTGTGCGCGGGATCTGTTGCCCAGGCTCAGCCAAAGGAGAAGGATCTACGCTCAGTTGAGAAGCAAATTGAGCTGGAGGAGAAGCGGAGGAAGGCGCTAGAAGCCCAAAGCCGAAAGTTGTCTCTCGAAACAGCGGCGCTGCGACGCGAGCTTATCGAGGTGGCGCGGAGCACGCAGGAAAAGGAAGCGCTGCTGACTAAATTGGAGGTGCAGCTGTCGCGACTGGTCCACGAAGCGAAGGCGCGGGAGGTGTCGCTGGCGGATCAGCGGCGTCGCTTGGCAGGCACACTTGGCGCATTAGCGAGGCTTTCCCGCAACACGCCGCAGGCTCTGCTGGTTTATCCTGGCGCGCCGACGGATATGGTACGCAGTGCGTTATTGCTGAGGGTTTCGGTCCCGCGAATTGGGGATCGCGCAGCGACCTTGGCGCAAGAAATAGATTCGCTGGACCAAGTAAAAAAGGATATTGCGGAAAAACTGTTGAGCCTGCGGCAGGCTAATACGGCGCGCACCGAGGAGCGGAACCGGTTGCGGCTCTTGCTCCACCGCAAAGGTGCGCTTCGTCGCGAGACGGAAAAGGCTTTCCACAAGAACGCGATGCGCATGCTCGATTTAGCAGTGAAGGCGCAAACGCTTCGCGACTTGATTGCTGGGTTGCGCGATGTTTCTGTTGAAAGAAGGCCGCAGGTTGCCTCTATGCCGGTTCCATCGGAAACCACCTTGGCGCCAACGCGCTTGTTGGAAGGCCCGCCTGGTGGGTTGCGTCCATTTCCGACGCGCGGACCACTGACGCTGCCGGTGCGCGGCGGGTTGGTCGGCCGATACGGTGAAACGACCCACTTTGGTAACACGGCGAAGGGTATAAGGCTGGAAACGCGACCGGACGCACAAGTTGTCACACCATTTGATGGACAGGTTGTCTTTGCTGGACCGTTCAGGACCTACGGGCAAATCTTGATCATCGAACATAGGGGCGGATATTATACGCTCCTTGCCGGACTTGCGCAGATTGATGCGGTAGTGGGCCAATGGTTGTTGGCAGGAGAACCTTTAGGGTCGATGGCTACTCCAAAGGGTGGCAAGCCAAAGTTATATTTTGAGCTTCGCCGTAACGGAATGCCGATCAATCCGTTGCCATGGATCACAGCAAAAAAATGAAGGGTGCCTGGATGAAAAATATCGTTAGTACGACGGCCTTGGCATTGGCTTCAGTCGTATTCCTGAGCGTCGCACCGGCATCTGCGGCTAAGACAGATAAATCCGAAATATATCGCTTGCTAGAATTATTCGGCGATGTGTTCGAGCGTGTCCGCACCGATTATGTCGAGGAAACCACTGAAGAAGAACTCCTTGAGGCGGCGATTCAAGGCATGCTGCAAAGTCTTGATCCGCATTCCAGCTATCTAAACAAGAAGACCTTCAAGGATATGCGGGTCCAGACGAAAGGTGAGTTCGGTGGCCTCGGTATAGAGGTCACAATGGAGGGCGGCTATGTCAAAGTTGTTTCGCCGATCGACGACACGCCGGCTTTCCGTGCCGGGATTGAGCCGGGTGACTTGATCACGCATCTGGATGGCAAGCTAGTCCGGGGCCTTACCTTGAGCGAGGCGGTTGAGAAGATGCGTGGCAAGGTTGGCACCGATATTGTCCTCACCGTAAGGCGAAAGGACCTCCAGCCGCTCACCATTACTATCACTCGCGATAAAATCCGAATACGTTCCGTGCGCGCTCGCGCTGTGGGTGATGTTGGCTACCTGCGCATCACCAATTTCAGTGAGCAGACAAAAAGCGGTGTCGCAAAATCGATTGCTAAGCTCCGAGAGGAGATTGGGGATGCCATCCAGGGTTTTGTGCTTGATCTGCGGAACAATCCGGGCGGCCTTTTGGAGCAGGCAGTGTCCGTGTCTGATGCCTTCCTGGAGCGGGGCGAGATTGTTTCGACGCAGGGTCGTGAGGCGGATAACGCACAGCACTTCCATGCGCGACCGGGGGATTTGGCGTCGGGGCTACCGGTCGTTGTCCTCATCAATGGCGGGTCAGCCTCGGCGTCTGAGATCGTTGCCGGTGCCCTGCAAGACCATAAGCGCGCGGTTATCATTGGTACACGGAGTTTCGGCAAAGGCTCCGTCCAGACGATCATCCCGCTAGGTACTAGTGGTGCGATAAAGCTGACGACGCAGCGTTATTACACTCCGTCCGGTCGTTCTATCCAAGCTAAGGGTATCGACCCTGACATTGTGATAGAGCAATCCAAAGTTGAGCCGCTAAGCCGTGGCCCACGGCGCAAGGAGTCCGATTTAAGAAAATCGCTGAAAAGAGAAGAGGTAAAGACGGAAGGGAAAATGCTGGAGACGGCAGGCCAGGAGAAAAAAGAGGATAAAGTAAACAAGACTCCCGATCGTTCCTTCGACTATCAATTGGTTCGCGCACTCGACCTGATTCGAGGAATTTCGCTTTACCGCAGCCAGGCGGTAAACTAGGAAGTAAAGATCCTGGCCAGCTTCTCACACCATCTGCTGTTTTTCCCTAGATTTTCTATAATGACTTGGAACCGCAGGAAAGCCAATTCAGCGGCGGAGAAGCCCGGTTTCAGCGTGCCAAATATTTTTGCCGACCCGAACCCGTTGCAGGGGAAAATGTCGCTATATGCGCTTTTGGGGGCGACGTGTTTAACAATTCTGCTCTTCCTCGGCACGTTCGTCTGGCTGCAGGTTCCTTCAGATGCTATCGAGGCCGAGTTGTGGGCAATGAGGCCGAATTATACCAAGAAGGTGCCGCCATTACGGCGAAGTTTACGCGACGCGGTGATTAAGAAGACCGAGGCAACCGCGGGTCGTGATGCGGACGCTGGTCGGACTGTCGGTAAGTCCAGTTTTCTTAACGCACCGAATCGAAAATCGGCCGTGTTGCACCCGCACCCTGATCCAAAACTGGTTGAGCGAACGAAAATTGGTTTGCTGCCGATTGTTGGCGTGGATGGCCGACAGTCTTGGCAGGTTTATTCGCGGCCCTTCAATGGGCTGGAAAGGCGTCCGAGGGTAGCCATCGTTATAACCGGGCTTGGTGTCTCTTTCAATGCGACGAAATCAGTGGTCGGCATCCTGCCGGGAGAAGTGACCCTGGCCTTTGCCCCCTTTGCACAGAAACTCGACGAATGGGTAGATTCAGCGCGCGGCGCTGGACACGAGGTTTTGATCAACCTGCCGATGGAACCACGCGATTATCCACGCGATGATCCCGGGCCATTCGGTCTTTTTATGGCGCACGACACCGAGCAGAACCTTCGGCGTCTGGATTGGGTGTTGAGCCGTATGACCGGTTATGTCGGTGTGACGAACTATATGGGCGGGCGTTTCACGGCAAGTATAACGGCCATGAGGCCTATTTTGCGCGAGTTGCGACGCCGCGGTTTAATATTCCTGGACAGTATGAGAACTGCGGCAAGCGTCGGACCGAAGCTTGCGCCGAATATGGAGTTGCCTTTCGTTAAGACGGACAAGGTTCTCGACAAGGTGGTGAGCCGCAGATCGATCGACTTCGAGCTAGCAGAAATCGAGAAAATAGCCAAGATACGGGGGAGTGCGGTTGCTCTCGCGCATCCTTACCCGCTGACGGTCCGCCGGTTGCAGCGCTGGATTGGCAGCCTCGACGAGAAGGGGGTCGTGCTCGCCCCGATCACAGCGGTCGCTGTCAAAAAGAAGGCCCGCTAGTCGCGTTATGGCAGAAGATCCGCGCCCCTACCGCCGCTGTGTCGGAGTTATGCTGTTGAACACGCAAGGACAGGTTTTTGTCGGCAACCGAATCGACATGGATGGCGAGAACTGGCAGATGCCGCAGGGTGGGATAGATGACGGCGAATCCCCGTGTGCTGCTGCTCTTCGTGAATTGAAAGAAGAGGTGGGGATCTGCAAGGCGGAGATTATTGCCGAGAGCCGTCAATGGCTATCTTACGATCTGCCTGAACCGGTGTCACGGCAGCGATGGGACGGCCGATTCCGTGGCCAGACGCAGCGCTGGTTCGTGATGCGGTTTAATGGCAAGGACAGTGAAATAAACTTAAATAGTTATAAGGCGGAGTTTAACGCCTGGCGCTGGGTGCCAATGGGCGAACTGGAGGGCCTTATCGCGCCAATGAAACGTGCGGTCTACCGGCAGGTTATTCGCGAATTTTCTCATCTGGATACGGCGATGGATGACGGATCACAATAATTGCCAAGGATTAGAAATTTTTGCTTAGTTTGGAACAGAATTCCAAATAATAGTTAACGCAATGCTTTTGGTGTTGTTGAAACACGTTTGTTGAATTTGGTGAGCGAAAATTTGTTAAGACTCAGGTTTCTTTTGAGTCATAAGCGGATATGCAATCAGTGCGTACGTTACAGAAATTCGATTTTGCGTTAGCACGGTAATTTGGCTTTTCAGTTCGTAGGCGGCGCTAATTTAGGAGGCGGGCAAAGCGGCAGCGAAAATTCAAGCGATTCGCCAAAATATACAGACTCAAAACTGCGTTAAAATGGTTGAAAAAAAGCCGTAAATTGGCGCGAATGTGAATGGTGCAATGGGATTGGCCAGACTGATGCGCTTTGCAACCTGGAGGGGCATATAGATTGACCTGTTGGCGGTCTTGGCTGGCTGCTTATTTAGGGATTGGCGAACAACGGTGAATTGCTCCTTGCCGTGAACGTGTTCTTGACAGGCAAGTTGTTCAACTTCGTGGTCTAATCGGTATTACATCAAGAGTTAATGATTGCCGCTATAAGGCGGAGAATTTATTGAATGAATTTTAGCTTTGGCAATGACGAGGGCAGTTTCAGCGCGGGCCCGCTCCGCATCGTCGTCGGTAGCACCAATATCATCTTGCAAAATGCTGATTTCCTGCTCGACTTCGCTCCGGTCGATATCGTCCACCGGCACGGCACCTTCGGCGAGGATCGTGCAGCGTTCTTTCGTCACCTCGGCGAAGCCGCCGGCGAGGAAGACCCGCATCGTGACCGAACCACTTTCGAATATGGCAAGTGTGCCCGGCCGGATGTTGGATATGACCGAGGCGTGGCCGGCCAGAACGCCAAAATCGCCTTCTTCGCCCGGCACGACGACCATCTCCACCGCTTCGGTGAGCAGCAGACTCTCCGGTGAGACAAGTTCAAGTTCGAATGTGTCGGCCATGGCCTATCGCTCCTGAAAGACGTCGCGTCGGTTAGGCGGCTTCCGCGGCTATTACCTTGGCTTTCTCCACCGCTTCTTCGATACCGCCGCACATGTAGAACGCGGCTTCGGGAAGATCGTCATATTCGCCGTCAAGAATGCCTCTGAAGCCCTTGATCGTGTCTTCGAGCGCGACGAGTTTACCTGGCGAGCCGGTGAACACTTCTGCAACGAAGAAAGGCTGCGACAAGAAGCGTTGAATCTTACGGGCACGGGACACCGTTTGTCTGTCTTCCTCGGATAGTTCGTCCATGCCCAGAATGGCGATGATTTCCTGTAGGGATTTGTAGCTCTGCAGCACCTGCTGAACCTCTCGCGCGGTATCGTAATGCTCTTGTCCAACCGTGCGTGGCTCCAGAATACGGCTGGTAGAGTCGAGTGGGTCGACGGCCGGGTAGATACCTAGCTCGGCGATTTGCCGTGAAAGCACTGTCGTCGCATCCAGGTGAGAGAAGGTCGTGGCCGGCGCTGGATCGGTCAGGTCGTCCGCTGGGACGTAGACGGCCTGCACACTGGTGATCGAGCCGGTCTTTGTGGTCGTGATGCGTTCCTGCAGGTTGCCCATATCCGTACCCAGGGTCGGTTGATAGCCAACCGCGGAGGGGATACGGCCGAGCAGGGCCGACACTTCCGAACCCGCTTGGGTAAAGCGAAATATGTTGTCGACGAAGAACAGGACGTCCTGGCCTTCCTCGTCGCGGAAATATTCCGCCAGGGTCAGACCGGACAATGCGACACGGGCGCGCGCGCCCGGGGGCTCATTCATCTGACCGTAAACTAGAGCTGCCTTGGATTCACCGTCTGGCACGATGACGCCCGATTCGATCATCTCATGATACAGGTCGTTACCTTCACGTGTCCGCTCACCAACACCAGCGAAGACGGAGTAGCCGCCATGTGCCTTCGCGATATTGTTAATCAGCTCCATGATGATAACGGTTTTGCCAACGCCTGCGCCGCCGAACAGGCCGATCTTGCCGCCTTTAGGATAGGGGGTCAGCAGGTCGACGACCTTAATGCCGGTAACGAGCTGCTCTGTTTCTGTCGCCTGATCGACGAAGTCGGGCGCTTCACGGTGAATTGGTGACATTGATGACGTGCCAACAGGACCGCGCTCATCAACCGGATCGCCGATGACGTTCATGATGCGGCCTAGTGTTTCCGGGCCCACCGGCATCATGATAGGCGCGCCGGTGTCTGCGGCTTCCTGTCCGCGCACCAGACCTTCGGTGGTGTCCATTGCGATGCAACGAACGGTGTTCTCACCAAGATGCTGCGCCACTTCCAGCACTAGGTTGGTACCGTTGTTGTCCAATGTCAGGGCGTTCAGGATCGGTGGCAAATCGCCGTCGAAATGGACGTCGATGACCGCGCCCAACACCTGCGATACTTTGCCAACTAAGTTTTGCGCCATGGGTTTTACTCCCGCTTCAAACCTGTACTTAAAGCGCTTCCGCGCCGGAGATGATTTCAATTAGTTCGCTGGTGATCGCCGCTTGCCTCGTGCGGTTGTAGACCAAGGAGAGGCTTTCGATCATATCGCCTGCGTTGCGTGTCGCGTTGTCCATTGCGGTCATCCGAGCACCTTGCTCGGAGGCGAAAGATTCCAGCATCGAGCGATAGACCTGCACTGCGAGATTTCGCGGTAGCAGGGCCGACAGGATCTCTTCCTCGTCGGGCTCGAATTCGTAGGCAGCGCCGTCGCCGGCACCGTCGTCGTCCGTAGCTTCGCTTGCGAACGGGATCAGTTGCAGAGGCGTGACCACCTGTTCTAGCGCTGAGACGAATTTGTTGTAGAGGATGGTGCAAACGTCAAACTCACTGGCCTCGAACATGTCTGTGATCGTGCCAGAAACCAGTTCAGCTTGCTCAAAGGCCGGCATTGGTTTGGCCAACTCTTCATATTCCTCGATGAGTCGACTGCCTGCCTCGCGGCGCATGGCGGACACGCCCTTGCGGCCAACGACGATTAGCTTGACGGTTTTTCCAGCTGCTTCCAATTCGGCGACCATCTTATTCGCCTGGCGCACCAGATTGCTGTTAAAGCCGCCGCACAATCCACGGTCAGATGAGATCATGACGATCAGATGGGTGTCGTCCTTGCCGGTGCCGCCGAGCATTGGCGGTGCGCTTTCCGGGTTGGCCGCAACACTGGCTGCAAGTGATCCCAGCATTCGTTCCATACGTTCCGCATAGGGACGGGCCGCTTCCGCCTGTTCCTGTGCACGCCGCAGCTTCGCCGCGGCGACCATTTTCATGGCCGACGTTATGCGACGCGTCGAGGTGACGCTCGCGATCCTATTTCGAAGTTCTTTGAGGCTTGCCATCGCTGCAGCCCGTCTCCCCTACGGCGTCTTCATTGTTCCGTTAAACCCGCCATCAGACGAAGTTCTTAACAAACGCTTCAATGATATCCTTCAGCTTCTGCTCGCTGTCGCCGGAAAGCTCACCTTTTTCGCGAATAGTCGTCAGCAGGTCGCCATGCTGTGTGCGTACATGCTCAAGCAGTGCAATTTCAAAGCGGTTGACCGCATCGACGTCCAGCGTGTCGAGATAGCCGTTCACACCGCTGAAAATCGACACGACCTGCTCTTCCACCGCGAGCGGCGCGAACTGATCCTGCTTCAGCAATTCCGTCAGCCGAGCGCCACGTGCCAGCAGGCGCTGGGTGACCGGGTCAAGATCGGAGGCGAACTGCGAGAAGGCTTCCATTTCGCGATATTGCGCCAGTTCCAGCTTGATCGATCCGGCAACTTGTTTCATCGCCTTAATCTGTGCGGATGACCCCACTCGCGAAACGGACAGACCGACGTTAATCGCCGGACGAATGCCTTTGTAGAATAGTTCCGTTTCCAGGAAGATCTGCCCGTCGGTGATGGAGATGACATTGGTCGGAATATACGCGGAGACATCACTGGCCTGAGTTTCGATAATCGGCAGGGCGGTCAAAGAGCCCGAACCGTGATCGTCGCCCATCTTTGCCGCGCGTTCCAACAGACGCGAATGGAGGTAGAAAACGTCGCCGGGATAGGCTTCGCGGCCCGGCGGACGTCGCAGCAGCAGCGACATTTGCCGATACGCCACCGCTTGTTTGGAGAGATCGTCATAAATAATAACGGCGTGCATGCCATTGTCGCGGAAATATTCGCCCATGGTGCAGCCGGTATAAGGCGCTAGGAACTGTAGCGGTGCCGGATCGGATGCGGTGGCAGAAACGACGATGGAATAATCCAGCGCACCTTGCTCTTCCAGCGTCTTGACCACCTGAGCGACGGTCGAGCGTTTCTGACCTACAGCGACGTAGACACAGTACAATTTCTTTGACTCATCATCACCAGCGTTGACTGTCTTCTGGTTGATGATCGTGTCGATGGCAACCGCCGTCTTGCCCGTCTGACGGTCACCGATGATCAGTTCACGTTGGCCGCGGCCAACTGGCACCAGTGCGTCCAGCGCTTTCAGACCGGTCTGAACCGGTTCATGCACGGATTTACGTGGGATGATACCCGGTGCCTTGACGTCGACCCGCTGCCGTTCGTCCGATTGGATCGGGCCCTTGCCATCGATCGGGTTTCCTAACGCGTCAACAACACGGCCCAGCAGGCCTTTGCCGACGGGGACGTCAACGATGGCGCCGGTCCGCTTGACGGTGTCACCTTCCTTGATGTCGCGGTCGCTGCCGAAGATCACAGCGCCAACATTGTCGGTCTCTAGGTTCAGGGCCATGCCGCTGATCCCGCCCGGAAACTCCACCAATTCGCCAGCCTGGACATTGTCGAGGCCGTAGATGCGGGCCACGCCGTCACCGACGGAGATAACCTGTCCTACTTCGGCAACATCCGCCTCAGCGCCGAACCCGGCGATCTGTTCTTTGATGATTGAAGATATCTCGGCTGCGCGGATATCCATCAGCTCACCCCCTTCATAGCAATTTGCATTTTGTTCAGCTGCGTGCG
>PBDC01000063.1 GCA_002717185.1 Rhodospirillaceae bacterium | reverse complement strand
TGTGATTAAGAGGCTAATCCCGAATGTTGGCGTGTGCAAGGAGCGCGAAGTACCCGCTTTTGGGTTTTTCTTACCTTGTTCACACCGTAACGGGCAATATCCTGCGACGGTCTTCCCGTTTTCCTTAGTCCTACCGGGTTTAAAATTTTGACTACCCTAATGGAACGACCTGGTCTTGTTTATTCTCGTGACAGATTACTTGCTCGCGTCTGGGGTGGAGACCTTTTTGTTGAACCACGCACTGTTGACGTCCATATCCGTCGTTTACGTCAAGCATTAAACGAGCAGGGTGGGCGCGATCTAATCCGGACGGTTCGGGGTGCGGGTTATGCAATTGATGAGCAAATAAGTACATAAATTTAAATTTGCGTTAAGATCACTCAAACGATGAGTTCAGAAACTACTAATATAAACGATAGTGATGGCTAGATACTTCTGGGAGAACTGCGATGGTTATTGAGATTGCAACTATTTATGTGAAAGAAGAAGCTGAGGTTGAGTTCGTAACAGATTTCGCCAAAGGGCTTGAGGTTCTAAATCGCCAGCCTGGCTGTCAAGGTTTGCGATGGGGAAAGCGTGTGGAACCTGAATTAGCGTATGTCCTCGAAGTAGAATGGACGAACATAGAAGATCACTTTAATTTCAGGGGAACCGAAGATTATGTGACTTTTGGTGGCTTTTTCCGTCAGTATTTATCGCAGCCCCCGGAAGTCGTGCATTTTGAGCCTGATAATTAGCGCGCGGTTTTGTAGGACAAAGCGGGCAATATCCTTTTCTAAATACGCTGTTGTTAAGAGCCCCGTTCTATTCGGCGGCTATTCTTGATCTGATATTGGATTGAGAGCCTGCTTCGTCTTTAATCATTCCATTAAGGATGCGAATAGCTGCCAAAGCAGCGCCGTCGTGCTTTATATCAACCCGGTCGGGCGTAGTGCCGGCATCCATGTTCGCTTGCTGAAGCTCAATAATCCATACATCTTCTGAGAAAGCCTCGTGAGTGGCATCGACAAATAAGTCTGATACCCATTCTTCCTCCACGCGAAAATCTCGCGCCTGGGCCCAAAAATAGTGTGTGGTTTTTTCGGTTTCCGGTGTAATGGCATTCAAGTTGCGATAGCCAAAACCTTGCGAGCGATCACCCTTGATTGCCCCCGTTCCTGCCCGCGCGGCCCCCACATCGAGCCGTACGAACGCGGGGGGCGTCCATGTTACCAACTGCCAGCGATCGACGTGTTCTCCCTCATCGAAGCCGCCGATTAAACGGAACATATTGGAAACCGGTGAGTCCATGACCCACCGCGTGAGTGTCACGTCGCGCTCGCCACGCTCATACTTCATTTGCACCTCCGCAACGGCTTCCGTGCCGAGTGTGTTTTTATGAACATACGATAAGTGAGACAGTTCCAGTAAATTTTCTATTAGCAGTTGATAGTTAGCCTTGAGGTGGAATAACTCGCCTTTTGCCCGCCAGCCGGGGGCGTCCATCCAGTGGAAGTCTTCTATGGCTTCAGGGTCAGCCAACGCAGGGTCGCCCATCCAGATCCAGATCCATTGGTAACGCTCTACTACGGGATAAGAATCGACGCGACATCCAGGCGGAATAGTTGACTGGCCGGGGGCACGCACGCACGTTCCATCTGGATCATATGTAAGACCATGATAGGGGCATTGGATGTTGTCACCTGCTAACTTTCCCTCTGAGAGCGGCGCGTGGCGGTGGGCGCATTTATCTGCCAAGGCAACCGGCGTACCGTCTTCCCTACGGTAAAATACTACCGGTTCATCGAGAAGGGTGCGTCGGAGAAGCTTTTGGCGACCCACTTCTGTCGCCCAAGCGCCTACATACCAGGCATTTCGTAGGAACATTGCTGTTCTCCATTAGGTGGCAAGGCCTTATTACACAAGATAGGCTCCTCCGCGAATTACAGCAATCCTCTTTGGCGCTATCGGGAAATAAGCATTATTGAGTTTGTGTCTCAACGGCGAGCATATTCTCTACAATCCCCCGCATAGCGCGCAGAGGTCCGTCACTCGGGATTGTTTGCATCGGTATATCCGGTTCCGCGCAGAGGGCCGTTTGTTGATGTTCTATCGCCCATACGTCTTCATCGATTACGTTGTTTAAAAACGTCCACGAGTCGGAGGTAGGTACCCATTCGTGTCCGACGACTTGAAAATAATGGACAGTGTCCTCTGTCTCGGGAGTAATAAAATGGTGGGGCAAGATATCCCACCGCCCGAATCCGACTGGTAGGTCACTATCGGGACCGCCGCTTCCAATTTCAGCGACGCCCGTGTGCACCCGATAGAATGAAGGGCCCTGATAATCAAGAAGGTGCCAACGGTCGATATTTTGTTGAGCGTTTGACAGGCGTCCATACCCGGCTGGCGCCGGGATATCATTAGTTTTCCGCTCAAAATGAAATCCGTCTCCCTGGATCTTTAAATCCATCTCTGCGGATCCCATGTCCTCACTCCCACCACCCGAGGGAATATGGAGGTACGCGACGTGCAATAGATCAGCGAGGTTGTCATTAAGGAGGAGATAATTTGCTTTGGCGTGTCGATACAGGCGCGTCGTATGCCAGCCTGGGCGTTCGAGCCAGCTACAATCGAACATTTTGTCGATTTCTGCTTTATTTGGTGGTCCCATCCAGAGCCATACCATACCCGCTCGTTCTTCCACTGGATAACTGCGAATTCTAATTTCGCCGGGGGCATCCTGACCGGGCACGTGTACACATTTCCCCGAAGAATTGTACGTCAAGCCATGGTAGGGGCATATGAGTGTGTCCTTGTCTGTAATTCGCCCAAGAGAAAGCGGCATTCGCCTGTGCGCGCAGCGATCTTCCAACGCTGCAACACTTCCGTCGGTTTTTCGGAAGAGCACGACGTGTTCTCCAAGCATTATCCGTGCTAACGGTTTTTGTTGACCCACTTCGTCGGACCAACCCGCGACGTACCAGCTATTTTTGACAAACATTAGGAGATACTCCGCATTGTATTTTTACCTTTGGAAGCAAGTACAATTTATTTTGTCTCTCTAAAGGGGAAACCTTAACCTATTTGTGTGACTACATTCAAAGTTACTACTCGAAAATTTTATCGATAATTGTTCGGCGAACACTATGATCGTTAATGTATGATTACCGTATTCTAAGTGTGAATATAAGAGCGGAAAATGGTTGAAAATCAATGGGACATTGAGACGGATTTGCTCGTCGTCGGTGCGGGCCCTGCGGGCATGACGGCGGCCCTTGTCGCCGCTAATGAGGGCCTGGACGTCGTTGTGTGTGAGAAGGCGAGCCAGGTGGGCGGTACTGGAGCGACTTCTGCGGGAACCCTGTGGATCCCCGGTAACAGTCAGAATCGTGACGTGGGATTTGAGGATTCACCCCAAGACGCGGCAAAATATCTTGATAGCCTCATAGGGGCGGATAGGACCAGTGAGCATCGGCGCGTCTACTTAATGGACGGCCCTTCGGTGATTGATTATCTGGTTCAACATACCGACGTGCAGTTTGACCCCTGCGGTATGCACCCCGATTACCGCAATAATGTCACGGGTGCAGCATTGTCAGGGCGCGCAATCGTTCCCAAAACATTCGACGGTCGGAAGCTTGGAAAGGATTTTGATCGCGTCAAACCGCCAATCCGCGAATTCCTGCTAATGGGGGGGATGATGGTTGGGAAAGTTGATATCGTAAATCTATTAAACCGATACAAGTCACTGTCTAGCTTCTACCATTCGGCGTCCATTGTTTTTCGTTTTTTGATTGACCGGCTGCGTTTTAAACGGGGTACACGTTTGGTTATGGGGAACGCGTTGGTCGCACGCCTATTTCACAGCTTAAAAAAGCGAAACGTTTCCATTTTGTTTGAGACGCCAATTCAAGACTTTGTGAGAGACGGTGACGCAGTAATCGGTGCCATACTCGGGCCAGAAGAAGGGAGTTGCCGTATTCACGCTAGAAAAGGCGTCGTTCTTGCGACGGGTGGTTTTGCGCATAATCCTGTCTACAGAGAAAAATTCATGCCGAGCCCAACACCGCCATACTCTCTTGCGGCTGACACTAACACGGGCGAGGGAATTTTATTGGCGGAGAAACTTGGTGCAGTTTTTAATTCTGAAAGCCACCAAAGTGCGGGCTTTTGGACCCCGGTTTCTGTGACCAAAAGAGATGATGGGTCAGAGGGGTTGTTTCCGCACCTAGCGATGGATCGAGCAAAACCTGGATTAATTGCGGTCAACGCCGCGGGACGACGCTTTGTTAATGAGGCGGTTTCCTATCATGATTTTGTCGAGGCAATTTACCGCTCAAATGATACCGTCGATACAATGCCCGCGTGGTTGATATGCGAAACCTCCTTCATAACTAAATACGGTCTCGGCGCTATACATCCTGAAACTAGAGACTTACAACGATATATGACGACTGATTACGTTAAAGTAGCGGATACTCTAGAAGGTTTAGCCCTTCAGATTGGAGTGGATCCCGCGGGTCTCGCTGATAGCGTGTCCCGAAACAACCGTTTTGCTAAAACCGGCACAGATGAGGATTTTGGCAAAGGAGATTTAGACTTAAATCGGTTTAATGGCGATCCAGCGCACAAACCGAATCCCTGTGTAGGTCCACTCGAGGTGGGACCGTTCGCGGCGATGGCTGTGTGGCCAGCGGAAATCGGTTGCAGTGTCGGTATTTCAACAGACACAGCTTGTCGCGTTTTAGGCGCCGATGATCAGCCAATTCAGGGACTTTACGCGTGTGGAAACGATATGGCTTCAATTATGTCCGGCGCGTACCCTGGACCAGGAACGACGCTGGGGCCAGCCATCGTGTTCGGTTATCGGGCGGCAATGCACGCTGCCGGAAAGCTTGTCTTATAGGAGGCAGCATGACCACAGGACTTCGAGAGCGTTTAGAATGGGATCCAATTCAAGGGACGCTGCGTGATCGTGACATTCCTTATGTAATGATACGCCCCGATAGTTTGATGGGTATTTTCCGGTTTCTGGAAAAGGAAGCCCAACCGGCTGCGTTGGCGGCATTTATTGAGTCTGTTTCGTTCCACGGCGCACAATCAGCTGAAAGCTATCAGGCCTTAGGCGCGAATGCGCCCGGAACTTTACTAAAAACCTTTGAGGAAACGGCGTCACAGTTAGGCTGGGGGAAATGGGAATTCTCCCGCCAGGGCGTCAATATGTTGAAACTCGGCGTGTGGAACAGTCCATTTGCAGCGGGCTTCGGTGAAAGTGAGGTGCCCGTGTGTGCTGCCATTACTGGAATCATAAATGCGGTGGGGTCGCTCGTTTTGGATGGTCCGGTGGAAGCGAGGGAAATAGAGTGTGTTTCTGTCGGCGCCACGCATTGTTCTTTTGAAGTTACCGGTACAACCCCATGAAACTCCTCGGGTCGTAGCCATGCACTCCGTCAGGAAATTCTGATGAGCCAAACTCTCACGCAGAAAATCATTGCGAATGCGGCCGGCAGACAAATGGTTAATACCGGTGAGATAGTCACGTGCCGTGTTGATTTGGCGATGATTCATGATTCCGGCGGACCCCGCAGGGTGCAACCCATACTAGAGCGCCTTGGTGTAGGTGTTTGGGATCCACAAAAGGTTGTACTCGTTTCCGACCATTATGTGCCTGCCGTTGACGCTGAAACTGCAGAAATACTCGACTTGACGCGGAAATTTGCGGCGGAACAAAAGATAGCCAATTTTTATGATATGCAGGGAATATGCCATGTGGTGTTACCCGAACGCGGGCACCTGAAACCCGGGATGTTCGTTGTCGGTGGGGATAGTCACTCGCCAACAGGCGGCGCATTTGGTTGTTTTATGTTTGGTATTGGTGCTACCGACATGGCCGGAGTTTTGGCTACAGGAGAGACCTGGGTGCGTGTGCCCGAAACCATACGTATTGAGCTTACAGGCCAAATACCAATAGGGGTCAGTGCAAAAGATATTATGCTCGTGCTTTGTGCACGGCTTGGCATGGATGGCGGCGATTATCAGGTGATAGAGTATGCTGGCGATACCATAGGGCAAATTTCGATGTCAGAGCGCATGACCTTGTGTAACATGGCTGCCGAGTTGGGCGCTCAGACCGGGCTTGTTTCTGCAGATAAAACCACGGAAAAATATATCCAAGATGCCGGAGGTAATCCGGGTGACATTGAGATGTGGCAGAATGATGAAGGTGCGCCCGTACGAGCGAACCACCACATTAATGTAGCGGCGTTGCCCCCACAAGTAGCATTACCGCACAGTCCCGCTAACTCGGTACCCGTAACGGATGCGGTGAGAACAAAAATCAACCAAGCCTATATTGGCGCGTGCACGGGAGCCAAGTTAGTCGACCTGCATATGGCGGCTTCCGTTCTGAAGGATCGCAAGGTTGCTGCCGGTGTTCGTTTGATGGTTGCCCCCGCTTCTCAGCGAGTGACCGAGGATGCGGCCGCTGACGGGACGCTGGCTATCCTTACGGCGGCCGGTGCGATAATGCTGGCGTCGGGTTGCGGAGCCTGTGCAGGATACGGCGCGGGTGTGTTGGCAGACCGCGAGGTGTGTATCGCTTCGACGGCACGAAATTTCAAAGGGCGGATGGGTGCGACCACCGCCGAAGTTTATCTTGGAAATCCATACACTGTGGCGGCCTCGGCTCTCAAAGGCGAAATTTGTGACCCAAGGGAATACCTGTCGTGAACTCCGGGTCGCACATTCACGGTGCTAAAGTATGGTCGTTTGGCGATTTTATCGATACGGATGTATTGGCGCCGGGGCTCTATATGAAAAGCTCTCTCAAGGTAATGGCATCACATTGTCTTGAAACTATTGACCCAGATTTCACTTCAAAAGTGCGGGCTGGAGATGTGATCTGTGCGGGACGTAATTTCGGCATGGGATCGTCACGCGAACAAGCCGCTCAATCGCTTAACTATCACGGCGTGGCGGCTGTCTTAGCGGTGTCCTTTGGCGGAATTTTTTATCGGAATGCTATAAACCATGGGTTGATGGCTCTGGTATGCGCTGATGCGCATTTGATCCCCGCCGGAAACGCCGTTTCTATCAATCCCGTAGAAGGGATCGTTCGTGATTTAGATAACGATACCAAATATACGTGCGATCCCATGCCGGCGCATTTGCTCAAGATGCTCAGTGACGGCGGGTTGGTGTCCCACCTAGAAAAACGCTTTGCAAAAGGAACCAAGGCATGACAATTGATCCGGTGACGCTTGCCGTAATAAAGGGTCGGCTGGAACAAATTGCTGACGAAATGGATGTGACGTTGTTTCGGGCAGCCTTTAGTCCGGTAATAGCGGAGGCGCGTGACGCCTCGCACGGTATATATGAGGCTGGGACTGGCGATACCTTAATCCAAGGCAAGGAAGGTCTCCCTATATTTGTCGGGGTCATGTCTTTTGCAGTAAAGGCGGGGATAGAGAAGGCAGCAGCAGACGGCGGAGCTGAAGATGGTGACCTTTGGATTTTCAACGATCCGTACGTAGGGGGAACACACCTCTCCGATTTCAAAATTGTACGACCATATTTCCATGATGGAGAATTATTTTGTTGGCTTGCGTCCGTTGCACATTGGCACGACGTGGGGGGAGGGGTGCCCGGGAATTATAATCCATCTGCAACGGATTGCTTTCAGGAGGGTTTTGTCCTGCCACCCTCAAAGTTGATGGATAAAGGGGTGCTGCGAGAGGACGTTGTGTCTGTTGTGACCGCTAACAGTCGATTGCCAGGTAGCTCATACGGGGACCTGATGGGGCAAATAAATTCCTTAGACCTTGGCATTCGCCGCATGGACGATTTGGTCGATGACTACGGAGCCGTGACGGTACAGAGTGTTTTTGTAGAGCTAAAGGAACGGTCGCGCCAACAAATGCGCAGCTTGATTGGGGAATTGCCCGACGGGACATACTCCTCGGAAGATTTTCTTGATAATGACGGGATTGAAGATAAGCCCCTAAAAGTTGCCCTTGATATGACGATTACCGGTGAGACGTTAAAATTTGATTTTTCACGATCCGCAGCCGCGTGCGCTGGCCCTTTAAACATCTCCTACACTACCACGGTGGCGGCAACTTATGTCGCTTTAAAACACGTTTTTCGGGAAGTACCAGCAAATGGGGGCGTTCTGGAACCGATTGCTTTTGTCATTCCTGACGGGAAGATTTTGTCGGCTGTCGCACCTCGGCCGGTCGGGGGATATACGGAAACAATACAACGCTTGATCGATGTTGTGTTCAGTGCGTTCGCTAAAGCAGATCCAGACATCGCACCCGCGAACGGTTACGGCACAATAAATGCGGTATCGATTAATGGTCGGCGGCCCGGAGAGGCACGACCGTGGGTGTTTTTTACATTTTTTGGCGGTGGCCTCGGGGCACACTCCGAAGGTGATGGTTTAACGCACGGAAACGCTTCAATTTCGATGGCTACAATTCCACCAGCGGAAATTCTGGAGGCAGCACTTCCGGTCATTTTTACACAATGGAGTGTGCGACCTAATTCCGCGGGTCCTGGAAAGTATCGTGGTGGTTTCGGAGCAATATACGAGATGGAGTTGATCGACGAACGTGGCACGGGGTTTGTATTTGGGGAGCGGGGCCGATTTGCCCCTAAGGGCATTTCTGGCGGCGGCGAAGCCGCGCTAGATTTTGTGGCATATGACGAGGACGATGAACGTTGTATTCCCACGATGACGTCGAAAGCGGTAGGAATACGCCTTAAAAGAGGTCACCGTATTAGGATAGAATCTCCCGGTGGCGGAGGTTACGGACCCGCGGTTGAGAGAGAACCTGGGCTAGTCGCGCGGGATGTTCGTCTTGAGTTATTGAGTCGTGAAAACGCTGAACTGCAATACGGTGTCGTTTTGACTTCCGCCGGGGAGGTTGATGAGGCCGCAACCACCGCAACTCGGCAGACAATGGACGCAGCAGAATGAGTATCGGCCGCTCCGCAATCGTCGGCGTTGATGTCGGCGGAACCTTCACAGACGTTTTCTGGGTGGACGAGGCAACCGGTGAATGCCGCACCGCCAAGGTGCCTTCCACACCCACCGATCAGTCTCGCGGCTTTATCGAGGGCGTGGTTGCCGGTGCGGGAGAAAATGGGGTCGCGGAGGTCGCGACCGTAGTTCACGGGACAACCGTTGGCACAAACGCGTTGCTGGAAAGAAAAAGTGCGAAATGTGGGCTCATTACGACGCATGGGTTTCGCGACGTACTAGAAATGCGCCGTCGCGATCGTCCAGAAATTTGGGGTTTAAGGGGGTCATATAACCCAATAATCCCTCGCGATCTTCGTTTTGAAGTTGAAGAACGTACGCTTGCCGATGGCTCTATAAGGCTCCCTGTCGACACAGAGGGGGTTGTTAGATCTGCCAGAAAGTTAATCGACGCAGGTGCTGAGGCTTTGGCAATAATGTTTGTTAACTCTTATGCTAATCCCGAAAATGAGCGCGCCGCGCGGGATGCCGTGCGTAAGATTTGGCCTAACGACCATATCACCCTGTCGAGTGACATTCTTCCGGAACTTCGGGAATTTGAGAGGACGTCGACTACGGCGCTTAACGCTGCTCTGCAACCCGTTATTGGGCATTATCTAGAGAACCTTCAATCTTCTTTAAAGGAAACCGACTTTGAGGGTGATATCCTGATCGTCCAATCTAATGGCGGCGTGATGAGTGTCAAAACCGCTCAGGAAATTCCGGTGAAAACCACATTATCGGGACCAGCCGCGGGAGTTATCGCTGGTGCTCATATAGCGACCTCCGCGGGTTATCCCAACGTCGTGACCTGTGATATGGGCGGGACCAGTTTTGACGTTGCACTCGTCGCAGATGGTGAGAGCGAATTGGCAGCGCAATCCGCTATTGACTTCGGCCTTGTTGTGCGAACGCCAATGATTCAAATCACGACGATTGGGGCCGGTGGAGGTTCAATTGCTTATGTTGATCGAGGAGGTATTCTCCAAGTAGGGCCTGAGAGTGCGGGCGCCGATCCAGGTCCCGCCTGCTATGGGAATGGAAACGAACGACCCACTGTTACGGATGCAAATGTCCTCCTTGGGCGTATAAATGTGGAACGGCCCATCGGCGGAAAATTAAAAGCACTGGATCTAGAGGCTGCACGCCAGGCCATATTTCAACACGTTGGAAACCCGCTAGGTTTAGCTGATTTGGATGCTGCCGAGGCTATAATTCGGGTTGCTAACTCGCGTATGGCCGGGGCAATTCGATTGGTCTCCATAGAACGCGGCCATGATCCTCGTAAGTTTACGGCTATGCCATTCGGCGGTGGTGGCGCCCTTCATGCCGGGGCTATCGTGAAGGATGTCGGTCTCGCTGGTGCCTTAATACCAAGATACCCAGGGGTTACGAGCGCTCTTGGGTGTGTGATTGCTGATATGCGCCACGATTTTGTTCAGACCATCAATAGGTTGTTGGATGATCTCGATCTTAAACAGATTCACCAGGAGATCGAAGTAAGAGCACGCGAAGGTGGACGCCGTCTTGAGGAAGCCGGTATTCGGCTGGAGGCGACCGACGTTATTGTAGAACTAGATATTCTCTATGTGGGCCAGACGCATACCGTTTCGACACCCTTTCCTGGTGATGCAACAGACATAGACATGGTAAAGGCAGCGTTTGAGGCAAGTTACAAACGTGCATATGGTCGAATTTTAGAAGGGATACCGTGCAGAATTGTAAACCTTCGAGTTTCTGTTGTCGGGAGAAGACCGCGGATTGATCTCTCTGTACTTGCCCCGCCAAGCAATACGTCAATCGAAAAAGCCGAGTGCCCTAGCCGTGATGTTTACATTGAGGGTGAGTGGCATCAATCGAGGATATTTGATCGGCTCGCGTTGCCTATAGGTGCGGTAATCTATGGACCTGCGTTATTAGAGCAGTCCGATGCGACCACCTTTATTGATCCGGATTTTGTCGGGCGAGTTGATGAGTTCGGAAATGTGGTTGTAACATTAGATCGATCTTGACCCACTCCATACGGCGACGTATGGAGTGGGTCTTTACTCGGACCGCTAATGCGACTGAAAAATGATGGTATATGAAAAGATTGGGCAGCCTTTTCGACGGCAGGAAGATGCACGCCTTCTTTCTGGAAAGGGCAGTTTTAGTGACGACTGGTCCCTAGAGGGGCAAACTTATATGACTGTGGTGAGGTCTACTCACGCGCATGCCGTTCTAAAAGGTTTTGACCTAGAATACGCGAATAAAATGCCGGGTATCTTAGGGATTTTTACCGGCCATGACTGTGCGGCCGATGGATTAGCGCCCATCCCCCACAGCGCTTTGCCGTCGACGAAACATGACATGAAGTTGCACGGGCCGGGTGGCAAGGATGTATTTGTTGGTGATCACAGTTTGCTGCCGAAAGACCGGGCCCGCTATGTGGGCGAAGCACTGGCAGTGGTTGTAGCGGAAACAAAAAATCAAGCTTTCGAAGCGGGTGAGGCCGTGCAGATTGACTATCAGCCATTACCGAGTGTCACAGCCACCGAAAAAGCGGATAACGACGACACGCCTAATGTTTGGGAACAATTAGGAAATAATGTTTGTGTGGAAACATTTTTTGGTGACGCCGTGGGTACCGAACGAGCATTCGACGCTGCGGAGCACATTGTGGATATGCAGATTCATGTGGATCGGGTCACCGGCGTACCGTTAGAGCCAAGGGCCGCCCTCGCATTTTACGATAAAACGACCAAGCGTTACACGATCTACGCTGGCTCCGGAGGTTCAGTGCGTCAAAAAAGGGAGATTGCAGAAATTCTCAAGGTGGATCCCAAAGATGTCCGTGTAATATCAAAAGATGTCGGCGGTAATTTCGGGACACGAAATAGGCTCTACATTGAGTTTCCACTTGTTGCTTGGGCTGCACGGAAAATTGGTCGTCCTGTTAAATACACATGCGAGCGTAGCGAGGCTTTTATAAGCGATTACCAGGGAAGGGACTTGGTCACGCGAGTTACACTGGCAATAGATAAAGACGGTTCTTTTCTTGCGCTCCGCGCTGATAACTTAAGCAACGTCGGCGCGCGGATGGTCTCGCTTTCACCCCTAAGTAAGGGCTCTGGATTGATTACAGGCTCGTACGACATTCCCGTCGCCCACCTTCGTTCTCGGGCTGTCTTTACCAACACACCGCCAACAAATGCGTACCGCAGTTCTGGACGGCCTGAGGTCACATTTGCGATAGAACGTTTAATTGAGACCGCTGCTAATGAGTGCGGCTTTGATCCTATAGAGCTTCGTCGAAAGAATGTTGTGACCTCTCAACAAATGCCATACCGGAATGCAGTTGGTATGACCTACGACAGTGGCGAGTATTCAAAAAGTATGGATTTAGCCATGACACTGTCGGACTGGAATGGCTTCGAGGAGCGGCGCCAGCAGGCAACGGCACAAGGTAAGCTATTAGGTCGGGGTTTTGCGAACTACGTCGAATCATCTATAGGGACACCACGTGAGCAAGCGGAACTTCGTGTCCAATTGAATGACACAGTTGATCTTGTTGTTGGGACGCAGCCCAGTGGCCAGGGCCACGAGACCAGTTTTGCTCAGGTGGCGGCGGAATGGCTTGGTATTTCAGTAAGCTCCATAAACGTCATTATCGGTGATACCGACGTCGTCAAGGTCGGCGGGGGTTCACATAGTGGTAGATCAATGCGTATGGCGGGTACTGTAATCATTAAGGCGGCCGACGCCTTAATAGATAAGGGCAGAAAGATTGCTGCCTTAGCACTGGAAACCGCTGCGGCGGACATCGAGTTCCGCGAGGGCCGGTTTGTCGTTACGGGGACCGACCGGACTATCACGCTATTCGAACTCGCAAGAAGTATACAAACGATCAGGGGTGTGTCTGAGGTGCACCCCGAAGGACTTTCTGTCTCTGAAGACAACGTGATGGAGGTTCCGGTATTTCCCAACGGCTGTCACGTTTGCGAAATCGAGATTGACCCTGAAACGGGTGGGTACGACGTCGCGCGATATTTTGCTGTTGACGACGTGGGTCGTGCCATAAACCCACTTATTGTTGATGGCCAAACCCACGGTGGTATTGTCCAGGGCGCTGGCGAAGCGCTCGGTGAATTATGCGCAATGGATCATAGTTCTGGGCAACCTTTGGCCGGGTCATTTATGGATTACCATTTGCCACGGGCGGATGAATTTCCATTTTTTGAAACGGCCTTGAACGAAGTGCCGTCGCCGACTAATCCGCTAGGTGTTAAAGCTGGCGGTGAGGGTGGCACAACTCCAGCACTCGCGGTACTGGTTAATGCCTTTGTTGACGCTCTACGCCCTTACGGTGTTCGAGATATAAGAATGCCTGTTACCCCATATAAAATATGGTCCATCATTCAGGGGTCTTCGCAGTAAAAAGAAATGATACCTTTAGAGGCACCCCGCTACCCCGTTATTTTATATCCTAAGGGGTACCATACGCTTGCGAATGGCGATAAGTTGCGGTTTCAGCATATATGAAAGTATAAGCAGTATAACGATTTTTTCTCCACAGGACTGAAGGACGTGCGATGAAAGCCGCCCCTTTCGACTACGTTCGGGCCGCTGACGTAAATGAGGTTTGCAAGCTCTTGGCGGAAGCGGGCCAAGACGAGCGCAAAGTCATCGCCGGCGGGCAAACGCTTGTGCCTCTCATGGCAATGCGCATGGCGCGCCCAGACATGTTAATAGATATCAACGACGTGGTTGAATTGGCTGGAATCCATGATCACGGTGATCATATTGTAATCGGCGGTTGTACTCGCCAACGCGTAATTGAGCGATCGGATTTAATCGTTGAACGGCTGCCACTGATTTCTAAGGCAATCCGAAATGTTGGCCACAGCCAAACCAGAAACCGGGGAACCATCGGTGGAAGTATTGTCCACGGGGACCCCTCGGCCGAATTGGCTTTAGCCGCACTAGTACTCGACGCAAGAATTATTTTAAAAAGTATCCGCGGAGAGGAGGAACTCTCATTAGACGGTTTTTTTGAGGCGGCTATGGTGACCAATATACAGCCCGATCAGCTTCTTACGGAGATCCGAATACCGGTTTGGGCCGGCAAAAAGGTCGGAACAGGTTTTCATGAGACAGCCAGCCGCCAAGGTGACTTTGCAATTGTGGCAGCCGCCGCACAACTTGAGCTTGGAACGGACGACGTGATTGTCCGCGCGGCGATAACGGTCGGCGGTGTTGCTCCGTCTCCAGTCAGGCTGCGGTCAGTAGAAAAACTACTCACCGGGCGTCCCCCGGAGGCTATTGATCAGGCCTTGTTCCAGTTAGACGATGAAATTGATCCAGACACCGACGTTCACGCGACCGCCGATTATCGCCGACGAGTTGCACGTGCACTGATTTCGAGGGCGGTGGAAGACGCGGTTGACGAGGCACAAGAATGAAAGAACTTCAAATTACGCTATCCGTGAACGGAGAAAACAGGCAAGCCCAGGTCTCAACGAGAATGACGTTAGTCGATTGCCTGCGGGATGTCTTAAGACTTACTGGTACACACGTTGGCTGCGAGCACGGTATTTGCGGAGCGTGTTCTATTCTTTTGGACGGAGAGCCGGTTCGCTCGTGCCTGATGTTTGCTGTTCAGGCAGAGGGACATCAAATAACAACCGTGGAGGGCCTCTCAACAAAAGACGGCGAGCTGAGCGACCTGCAGGACTCGTTTTGGGAATGCCATGCGATGCAGTGCGGATATTGTACGCCCGGAATGTTGATCGCGGGCCATGCGTTGTTGGAAGACAATCCGGAACCTGATGATGAGGAGGTTCGAGAGGCAATTAGTGGGAATCTGTGCCGTTGTACGGGTTATCAACAAATTATAGAGGCAGTTAAATTAACAGCGAAACGGCGCAGCGGGACTGCGGCATGAGTACCGCACCCGCATTGCCCAACTATCGATATGTGTCTCGTAAGCGCCGGACAAAGGAGGATCGGCGGTTTATAACAGGTCGAGGCAAGTACGTTGCCGACGTAGACGTCCCGGGAATGAAACATGTTGCCGTTTTGGCAAGCCCTCATGCGCGGGCAAATATCGTCGCCATAAACATAGATGCGGCGATGGCGGTTCCCGGTGTGCATTATGTGCTGACAGGAGAAGAGATCGCACGCGAAACAAATTCACTTTTCCACGGTTTGGATCTGCCCAACGTAAAATGGTACCCGCTTGCTGTTAATATGACGCGTTACGCTGGCGAATGGGTAGCCGCGGTTGTGGCTGACTCGCGATACGTGGCCGAGGACGCCGCTGAATTGATCCAGGTTGACTACGAAGCCCTCCCCGCAGCCGTTGATTCCGAAAAAATGCTTGAGGAAGATCAACCCTTGGTTCATCCGGATCATGGTAGCAACGTATTATTTCAGAATACTTGGACGTGGGGCCCAGTAGAACAAGATTTTGGTGAGACCCCCCATAAAATCAGTTATCGTGCTCGATGGGGACGATCTTCGACCGTGCCAATAGAAACGTTCGGCGTCGTCGCAAAATGGGATGGTATTACAGACATACTTGACGTCTGGGCGTCGATCCAGATGCCTCAATACCAGGATCAAATCGCCAACGCGATGCGCATGCCCATGAATAATGTACGGGTTCATAATGACGTCGATGTCGGCGGCTCCTACGGGGTTAAGCGTGGAATAAAGCACACGGTTCTCGTCAGTTATTTGACAAAGAAATTTGGATTTCCGGTGCGCTTTATTGAGGACCGGCTGGATAATATGTCTGGAGGTGACGCGCACGGGCCCGACCGGATCTTCGACGTTACGATGGCATTTGATAATGAGGGCGTCATCAAGTCCCTTAAGATGCGGGCACTGGACGATGTAGGCGCGTACCCTGGACGCGCGCCTCTGCAACTTGGCAAACCCATTACGGCTTTGTGCGGGCCTTACCGTGTAAATTCGATTGAATATGAAGCAATTTCGGTGACATCAAACAAGACCGGCCAAGTCCCGGTCCGGGGCTTTGGCCAGTCACCTACAAATTTTGCAATTGAGTGCGGCGTTGAGCGTGTCGCTAAGTTTTTAGGGCTAGACCGGATCGAGGTTCGTTCTCGTAATCTTGTTCGTAAGGAAGAATTTCCTTGGAAAATTCCTCCTGGATCTCTTTATGATTCCGGTGATTTCCACGCGGTACTTGAGAGCGCCCTTGAAACTTCGAATTGGGATAAATTGGTTGAGCGACGTGATGCCCTGCGTGCGGAGGGTAAGCTTGCCGGGATTGGTCTGGCAACTTGCTTGGAACCAGGCGGGGGTAACAACATCTTCGAGTATCTTTTCAACCCCAAGCTTCAAATCACTACGTTTGTGGAATCGATATTGATAAAGGTTGAGCCGACAGGCGCAATTACGGCTGTGATGTGCACAACTTCCTCCGGACAGGGCCATGAGACAATGGTTTCCACCATTGCGGGAGAAGAGTTGGAACGAGACCCCGACACAATCCGCGTTTTGCATGGAGATTCCCTGGAAGCTCTGCCTACACGGAGTCCTGTCGCAAGCCGAATGACTATTGTGCTGGGAACTGCGACGTCGAATGCAGCTCGCGAGATTAAACAAAAAATGATTGCAATCGCCGCCCACGATCTCAGGGTCGAAAAAGATCAGATCGAATATTCAGATGGTGAATTCAATGTACGCGGTTCACCATCACGCAAGTTGGATTGGGGTGAAATTTGTCACATAGCACATAAGCAGTTTCACAGAATGCCGCCTGGCCACGAACTAGGGCTGCAGGCTTATTCCGTGCAGCAGGTTCCGGGCGCAGGATCCCTGCCAAACGAAAAAAACGAGGTGCCGCTGTATCCGTGTTTTTCCTTTCAAGC
>PBDC01000004.1 GCA_002717185.1 Rhodospirillaceae bacterium | reverse complement strand
TTATCACGTCCAAAAGTTACTTTACCAGCTCAATCGTGACGAGACCCTCCGCGAAAGTTTTGAGGCGGATATGGAAAGAGTTTTAACGAATTATGATTTGACACGCGAGGAACTTAAGGCAATACGCAAACCTGATATTGGCTTACTGTACGTTCTCGGCGTGAATGGGCAATTATTGATGCATTATGCGGCACTGAAAGGCTTAGCTTGGGATGAATATATTCAGGCCATGCGCGACGGTGTTGGCGCGCATGGCCCTGTCCGCGCAGGCATCTATGCGATGACGGGAGCATAGTTGGTGCCGTTGGTATTTGCAGGCGTTTGCAGCCATGCGCCGGGAATCACGGGGCGTGCAGATCGCGCGGATCCCGTGCAGCGGGAGAATCTTTATAAGAATTTTGACCGTATGAGGATTGCGATCGAAGCGTCAGAAGCTTCGGCGTTGATTGTCATTGGTGCAGAGCATTTTGCTAACTTTTTTATGGATAATATGCCAGCATTTTGCGTGGGTATGGGAGCACAATACCGGGGACCAATTGAGGAGGAGGACTGGTTAGGTATAAAGCGACACGTTGTTCCTGGTGCCCCTGATCTTTCGCGGCAATTGATTACCGAGATTATGAGTGAGGTGGATGTATCGTATGCTGAAGAATGGCAATTCGATCACGGAATAATGGTGCCATTACACTTTCTCACTCCTCGCTATGACCTTCCGATCATTCCGGTCAACATAAACTGCCAAGGTCCCCCACTAACACCGTTGCATCGTGCATGGGTGTTTGGCCGGGCCCTTCGACGCGCTTGTGACACGGTATCTGACAAAATAGCCGTTATCGGAACGGGTGGCATTTCCCATTGGCCTGCAACGCCAGATTCGGGAAAGATTAATGAAAAGTGGGACCGACAATTTCTCGATCATTTCATACGAAACGATCGCGAGGCGCTTCTTTCCTACACGGACGAGGAAACTTATCGCGACGGCGGGCAAGGTGGTTTTGAAATTCGAACATTTATAGCTGTCGCGGGTGCAAGCAATGGTGTTTCTGGTGAAGTTTGGTGCTACGAGCCCATTCCTATTTTCGCTGTTGGATGTACAATCGCTGTAATGAATGTTGAACTATGAGCGCTGCGGGACGCACCTTTTAGAGCATATTTTGGGTAAATTAATGCCGTTACTTTGCCCTTCAAACTGAAAAACTCTCCGAGGAAACCATGCCCCATATGATTGTAGAATACTCCAGCAATATTGAGGACTTGATCCAGACAGATGGATTATTTGAAAAGTTGTGTGATGTCGGGGTGGACACCGGTGTTTTCAACCGTAGCGGAATTAGGGTTAGGGGAGTGGCACGTGATCGCTTTGAAATAGCAGATGGCCATCCCGATAATGCGTTTGTTCACACAGTGCTCCGAGTTGGTCACGGCCGTGACGAGACCACCCTTAAAGCGGCGGGTGACCGGATTTACGCTATTATTTGTGATCACCTCGCGGCTCTTGCGGAGACACGCGCTTTGAATATTTCAATGGAAATTCAGGAAATACATCCAAATTTAACCTGGAAAAAGAACAATACCGCTGATTGGATGCGTCGCCGCTCCGTTACTCGGGAACGGGCGATTGAGCACGGGAAAGAGTAATTATGCTTTTATTTCCAGCCTCAAAAAACCGCCCGTTTCACCTTGGTACCTACCCTTTGGAAGTTTTGGAGCGCGATGAGGCACGGATTTTGGCCGAGGCCGAACGGCCGCGTGCGGTCCCGGAGACCGAATCAATTGGCAACGGCGAGTTTGCAAAAGCTGTGCTTAAGTACCGAAACTTGTTTAGAAAATTTGTGGAAGACGATCTTGCTGAAAAGGAAGCACCCGTTCCGAGGGACCTGACCCGCCGCGCGATAGATATCAAAGGGTGTGCGTACTTTATGGATGCGAGCCAGGTGGGTATTTGTAAAATTCCGGACAAGGCTTGGTTTAAGGACGAGAATAAAAACACGGCCCATTCTCATGCAATTGTCCTTTTAATAGAACACCCGCGATTGCCCGATAAAGATAACGTTGCGCGCCAATGGGTAGACGGTGCGGTTGAGTTGTCATGTGAGATGCGGGCACTCGAGATCGCCGCGTGCGTGTCCGGGCACATTAGACAGATGGGCTTTGACGCTCGAATTCACATCAAGGGAGACGAACAGGTTGATCGTGAGCGTCTAGCAGTGATCGCAGGCCTCGGCGTGAGGGAGGTGTCAGGTTTCACCAACCCATTCATTATTACCGGTTTGACGCTCGCTGTTATTTCAACAAATTATGAATTGGCTTGCGATATTCCTTTAGCAGGAACGGCGGTGAAGGCACGAAACAAGGCATATCAAAAGGGTATTAATGGTGCCACTTCCGGTCGAGAGCGCGTCCGCCGCGCTAAACGGGCATCCCACGATAGCCGCTATCCGATGGAGCAGGTCAAACGAATAGAGCGGCCGACCACCCTAATTTTAGATGACGAGGTGCCGCGGGTTCCAAAACGGGCAGCCTTCTTTGAACGATCACTACAGGGCGATCTAGGCGAAAAATCCCAGCGCGAAAGAGCCCGTTTTTCTTTCAAACATCCCCTTAGTATGAGTCTGCTCAAAGTTATACGGTCTATGGTCCGCCATCAGGATGGGGACATAGCAGGGAACACAGACAAAAAGACTTTTGAAGACCCTGCCGCAAACTCAAGATCTATTAAGGCCCTTTCATACTTTCTTGGTGCTGACCTCACGGGTATTTGCGAGATACCCCGCTACGCTTGGAACTCCCACAAAGAAGACGGTACCCCAATCGAAATGTACCATAAATACGCCATCGTTATGTTGATTGATCAAGGTTATGAGACGATGGAAGGAGCCAGCGGCGATGATTGGATCTCGGGCGTTCAATCAATGCGGGGCTATTTGCGCGGCGCGGAGATTGCTGGTGTCATGGGGGAAATGCTTCGTGGATTCGGATTTCCAGCACGCTCTCAAACTAACGCGGACAGTGATGTGCAGCATATTCCCCTCGTGTTGTGGGCTGGCCTCGGCGAGTTAAGCCGTATAGGTGAACTTGTACTTAATCCCTTTGTTGGCCCTCGTTTCAAGTCAGTTGTCCTCACTACTGATATGCCCCTCGAAATTGATAAACCGATAGATTTTGGTCTGCAAACCTTTTGCAGCAAATGTCACAAGTGTGATCGCGAATGTCCATGTGACGCAATACCACACGGTGATAAGGTAATGTTTAACGGCTACGAGATATGGAAACCCGATGTGGAACGCTGCACTCGGTATAGGCTGACCAATATGAAAGGCTCAGCGTGCGGTCGATGCATGAAAACTTGTCCCCTAAATAAGGTGATTGATCTTGACGGCGCGCTGCTTACACGAATGGCAAGCTGGATAGGGGTAAATGCGATGTTTTTGAAGCCTCTAATCGTGCCTATTGCCGCCTGGCTCGATGACAAACTTGGCAACGGAAAACGTAACCCATTAAAGAAATGGTGGTTTGACCACGAAATTATAGACGGGGTTACGACCGATGCAAAAAGTACTAATCAGCGTGATATAGAACCCCGTAAAAAGGTTGATATAAAAGGACAAAAAATAGCGTTTTACCATGCGAATATGATGCCCGCTCCGGATCAACCGGATACGTTTCCTGTGGATCGCAAAGCTGCTTTAGCAGCAAAAGCGCTGGTTGAAACGCCTGCGGAAGCGCGTGCTCGTGTGTCCGCCGGCGGTCCCACGCCGGCCCATTATATTCCTACGCCGCCTATTGGGGATGGGGCGATCGAGGAACGCACGCAAAGTCCCTACGACGACGACTAGGAGAACTGTTTTTGAAGATCTGTATCTATGGTGCGGGAGCGGTAGGTGGTCTAATCGGAGGGGTTCTTGCTGAGCGCTCTCATACTGTATGTTTTATAGCGAGGGGCCAACAACTTAAAGCATTAAAAGCCCGCGGGTGTACTCTAGAAACGGGCGATCAAATGTTTACAGTCCATCCGGATTGCAGCGATAGCCCCTCCGATTTTGGGATTCAGGACTTTGTTTTTATTGCGGTAAAAGCACCGGCGCTTCCGGCTGTCGCTGAAAAAATAGCCCCTTTGGTTGGGAAGAACACCGTCATTATTCCAGCTATGAATGGTATACCATGGTGGTTCTTTAACGGTTTTCCGGAGAGCGGTCCAAATGTGTCATTGCCTATGTTGGATCCCGGCGGGCTGTTATCAAAGGCTATTCCCATCCAAAGACTTATCGGGTGTGTCGTTCATGTTGCGGCTTCCGTTCCCGAACCCGGTCTTATTCGCCACGTCGCGGATAATCGGCTGATCCTCGGTGAAATATCCGGAGAATTATCTGATCGTCTTCAGAACATCGTTGATCTTTTTAAAAATACGGCTCTCGACGTGTTTGCTACGAACCAGCTTCGGCAGGAAATTTGGTTAAAACTTCTGGGTAATTTCAATTTTGCGCCAATATCATCATTGGCCAACGCAACTAATGCCCAAATAGGAGAGGATCCAGGTCTCCGCAAGCTGGCGTTAGACATGTTCGAAGAGGCGGCGGCGGCGGGCTATCGGGTTGGCCTCCAGCCAGGTATGACGGCAAAAGATCGCGTTGACCTTGGGGCCTCAATGGGAAATTTCCGGACATCAATGCTGCAAGACTTTGATAAAGCCCGACAGCCGGAGATTGACGCGATTGTCAGTGCTGTAATCGAAATTGGGCAAGCGACAGGGTCGCCGATGCCGCTTTCAAAAGCTATACTTTCGTTGTTAGTTCAGAAAGCCCGTGGCCAAGGGCTATATTGAGCTTTATTTGTCCATCACACTTTCAGCAAACACCTCTTCGAGCGCCAGCTTCCTTGGCGTCAGACCCTGTTCAAACGAATACTGGGTTATTGCCTCTAGTTCCTTTCTATTTGCTATTATTCCATGACGCACGAGGGGGGTCGCTATCGCGTCCTCATACTCACTGGGTAACAATCCTACGTCGAAGTGGTTCCGAATATGTGCAAGACGCTGTGTTTCGGCATGTTGTGCGGCTTGCTCCATCATTTTGTATACATTGAGAACCACCCACGGGTGCTCCTCAGCGACCTGTCTTCTGACAACCATTCCGTGGTTTATCGGGAACAGGCCAGTTTTTTCGAAGTAGCGCTTGCCTTCGGCGTAGGGATCGGGAAATAGGGGTCCAAAGTTCGGATGGTTTTCAAGGTCCGCTGTACTTCGGTCAACCAAATTACCGTCCGGAAGATACAAAAGGGTAGCGTCAAGTTCTTTTCGGAGAAACATTTCCCCCATGTTTGTTTCCGGGGATATATAATTTACGGTCACGCCTTCAGGCGGCTGGAACCCTGTTGAACCGCCATGACTAATATCGGGGATCCGTTCCATAAAAAATTCCATGTCTTTTGGCGCCACACCAAACTCGTGTTCCAAAATTCCCCGAGACCAAAGGGCGGCTGTTTGTTGATACTCTGGCACTCCAACGCGTTTTCCTTTGAGATCTTCAGGTTTTTCTATACCAGCGTCCTTACGGATCAATATCCAAACTTGAAAGAAATAACGAGTAGTAAAGACGGGTATCCCCACAAAACGATCGTCACCGCGCGCAATCGCCATCAACAGAGATGACATCGACATTTCAGAGATGTCGAATTCGGTGAATTTTAATTGGCGCCAGAATAATTCAGAGGGGTGGAGTTCCAAAGAATTCAAGGAGATACCATCCGCACCTAGTTGACCGTCAAGGACCGGGCGTGTCCGAAGGTTTGGGGTTAAGGCGAGGCTCAGGTTTAACCCGCCACCATTGCCCGATTTTCTACTGGTAACTGTTTCTGGCCCCATGAACGACATTTTGCTTCCTTTTGATCAGTGTTTTTTTACTCTGCGACACCATACTTCCCAGGCACGGTCGAGACTAATGGGCGCCTGTTGCATCGCTGTACATTGCTCGATTTCGCTTTCAGTGAGGTAATCGGGGGTCCCAATTTGCATAGTCTGTAACTGTAATTTTGCATTAACTTGTAAATATATCGACTTCATAACCGTCTCTTCCACCGTTGCGCCGGCAACGACGCAGCCGTGTCGTTTCATTAGTGCGATCGAACGATCGCCTAGCGTGCTCGCAAGATCACGTCCTTGTTCCATGGTAACGACCAGATGATTAGTTTCGCCAAACTTATCACGCATATCCCAGATGGGGATATCGCTGCCGATTGGTGCACATGTATGGGTCACTGGCCGCAATGGTGTCCCAGTGGATGCAAACGGGATGACTTCGTAGGAGTGATTGTGAATAACAACATTTACGTCTGCGCGTTGTTCATAAATTGCACCGTGAATCATTCGTTCACTGTAGGGACGTCTATCGCGTGCTTCGATTGCATCGCCGTCTAATTTATATTCAACAATGTCGTGCGTTTCTATTAACTCCGGCGCACGCGCACGCGACAATAAATATCGTTCGGGGTTCTCCGGGTGCCTAAAACTAATATGTCCGTATGCATCGACGACCTGTTCATGCGCGAGAATATGGTTAGCCGTTACCAGGTCGTCCAGGGTGCTTTCACTTACACTCATATTTTCGTCCTTACTTTATTGGTTCAGGCATTTTGTTTTTCAGGCACCCGTTGTTTTAAATCACCGTAGAATTCTTCCAGCGGCTGAAAACCGGACTCGTTTCTAATGAGTTCTTCCGTTTCCGAAAACAATTCGTCCTCCGAAATGTTAAAATCCATGGGTTTTAAATAGGGTTGATGCACGTACCAGGGAGTATCTGCGAAAAACTCGATAGCGTTACCCTCGGGGTCTTTGGAATACATCGCCCAGCAGACACCGTGTGTAACAGTCCAAATATCCCGCTCGGATTCAGATTTCAGACGCCTGTACATTGTTTGAAGGTCTGAGAGCGAGTCAACACGGAAGGATAGATGGTGCAATACTGGGGGGCCGTTCGGTATAATTTTGTTGCTAGGTAATTCCTCGTCCGGCTTGCCCTCTACTAAAAACACCTGATGGTGTTCTGAAGGGTCAAGAGTCATAAACGTCATAATTACACCCTGACCTGTCATGCCACCATCGGTACGTTCAAACCCTATAACTCTTGTATAAAAGTCCTCCATCATTTCTATATCGGAAACAACGAGGCCAAGGTGGCTGAAGCGGACGTTTATTTTCTTATCGACTGACGGTTTTTTGGGCATCGGATCTTCCCCTCGATGTTTGTCTCTTTATCTTGGATCAGGCTGTCGGTTAGATCAATTCCTAGAATGAATTGAGTCCGTTATGATCCACCTAACAAAATGAGGGGGGATGAATGGCGTCAAATTTTCTTGCCGGTCAAGACGTTGGAATTGTGGCTTATGGGGAAACAAAAATAGAACGACGTTCTGGGCGCACTCCCTACGAATTTGCTGCTGAGACTTTTGAGGAAATTCTTACAAAAACTGGTCTTCAGCCGGGTGACATCGATGGTTTCGCTACGAATGTTACTCATTCAGAGTCTTCAAATCAGTATTACACCCCTTATTTATGTGACTACTTAGGCGTTACACCCCGCTGGATGGATATTAGTGATCATGGGGGTGGCTCGGCCCTGGCCGGCGTGTCCCGGGCGGCGCTCGCTATTCAGGCGGGTATGTGTGAGCTGGCGGTAGTTTTGTGTGCTGACGCCCCATCTACATCGTGGAAAGCGGCGAACGGGGGTTACAGGGTGGAATTTTGGGACCCCACAGGGATTCAGGGCCCTCCCGGTGGGTTCGGATTACTCATGAACCGTTATATGACGCAGTATGATTTGAAACCGGAGGCGTTAGGAAAACTCGCCGTGGCTCAACGGGAAGGAGCGGTGCTAAACGAAAACGCTTACGAAAAATTCCGAAAACCAATCACGGTGGATGACTACCTCGAATCCCGCGTAATTTCGACACCTGTGCGTTTGCTTGATTGTGTGATGTTTGCTGATGGTGCCGCCGGTGTTCTACTCACGAGCCGCGAACGTGCCAAGAAACTTTCTGCCCAGAACGTCATATTCCCCAGCGCTTATAGTGAGATTGTAAATTTTGATTGTGCCGAGCAAATACCGGATATCACGGAGACAGGTTTTTCTGTAGTTGGTCCGGAAGTTCTGGAAAAAGCCGGTATGTCACCGGGTGACGTTCGTATGTTCCATCCTTACGATGATTTCTTAATTGCTGAATTGATGCAAATTGAGCAAACAGGTTGGTGTGCTCGCGGTGAAGGGTCCGACTTTCTTCTGGAAACTGATGTTAGTTTCCGAGGTACACTGCCCATAAATACCGGGGGCGGCCAAATATCCGCTGGTCAGATCGGCTTGGCGTCTGGAATGACAAATCTCGTAGAAGCCGTGCGCCAAATGCGGGGTGAAGCCGGCGAAAGACAGGTAAAAGATCCCGCGAACGCGTTGGTTACCGGGATTGGTGTCATAACCTATGGTCGAAGTTGGAAGGTCAGTAACGCGATGACCTTGGAGCATTAAAATGGCAGAAAATAGAAAACAAAGGGCAATCCCAATTTCCACCAAAACCACACAACCTTTCTGGGATGGGATAGAGGCTGGAAAATTAATGCTACAATACGATCCCGACGAAAACGTTTACCAATTTTATCCAAGAGCGGGCAGCGTCAAGACAGGAAGACGCAATCTCGTGTGGAGAGAGGCATCGGGCGTTGGTACTATTTATTCTTTTACAGAAACGTACGTGCCGATCGCAGGCTTCGAGGAACGGACACCCTATTTGTTGGCGATGGTAGAGCTCGAAGAGGGTGTACGTATTCTGGCTAATCTAATAAATGTCTCGGCGCCTACTATTTCGGTGGGTATGCCCGTTAAGTTAGCGTTTGAGACAATAACAGACGAACAAGATTATTTTTGTTTTGAGCCCGCCTAGTCTGGTTTTTGGACTGGACGAAAAACGGGCGCCGTATGAGCGCCCGTTTAAACCCTATACGATTTTCCAATTTAACGAGATTCGTAGAAGTTGATCAGCTGGATAACGTCGCCCGCCTGCATTCGGCCAAGGGGGCCGTCGGCATAACTTGAGGCAAGAACTTTGTTATCCTCACCAAGTATGAATTCTGAAGGTTGAATGATTTGTCGACGATCCTCCCACCAGGACCCTAACGCGTCCGCTATTTCGCGGCCGACTTCCATGCCAACAGGGAAAGACACTTCAGTTGCTACTTCCTGAGCTTTGTCTGCTGGGTCAACGCTCGCTGCTACGACCGATATACCAAGTTTTTCAAGTTCTGCTTTCTTTTCTTCGAAGCCGACTAACTGCCGGCGACAGAATGGTCACCAGTGACCTCGATAGAAAAGAACAATCTTATATTTTGTATCAAGATCACCTGGTAGATTCATTGTTCCGCCGCTTACAAGATTAATTGTAACGTCGGGGAACGGCGTTCCTATACCTAACTTTTCGGACATAAATTTTCCTTCAAGTATTTTAATTAGGACGGTCTGCTATCCTATTTTAGAGAATATGAAGACACATTAGCCGCAAAGCAATGGGGACGCTTGTGGCACCACAAAAAAAGTTTTGTGTGGTTATTTATTGTGCCGCTGAGGGTATTTTGTTTTCTTCAAGCGCCTTTTTTGTTGCGGCAAACTCATTAATTCCTATTGCCTCTCGCATTTCGGCAGTCATTTCCTCTTTGTCTTTCTCTAAAGGTGCGCCTGTGGCGTCTGCAATCCGATCAATAGCATTAAACAAGCCCGCAACCCCTGCGGAATCGACGACGGCATCGGAGCCCATGGAAGTTAGAATTGCCTCTCGAGCAGCATCAAGGCGTCCTTTATCGTCGCTTAAGATTGCCTCGGCAAACTCTATCATGTGTTTCCCGTGTTCAATTCCGGTGTCCCCTGCGTCTTGCCCGCCCGTGATAGCACTATAACTCAGAGTGTCTCCCGTAAATTCGCTGCTCGCACGGAGCAGTGCCGAATGGCTGGTTGTTCAATAGGTGCATTGGTTCAGCGCCGAAACTCTCGCTGCCAGGAGTTCTATCTGTAGATGGGTGATCGCCCGGAACTCCTGACTAAAATCACGCATTTGCGGCCCAGCTAAATATTGCGCACGAACAATATCGAAGAAACTCCGTGCTTCGTCGGGCACGAGCGTTAGCGCACGGCGGATATTAGCTTCGGGACCGACAAAGTAATCTGCTTCATTCGGGCCGAATTCATCCCATGCAATATTTGGTGCCCAGGCTTGATGCTGTCGAGCTTCGGCTGGTTTGTAATTTGATGGATCTCCATTCTGGGGTATTGGAAGTGGGCGTAAGGGTACTCCGATGCCCTTTGCGAACGTATCAATAGCCGTCGTGTGCGCAACGACGCTTACAATTTCCACGAAATGTGTCTCGTTTATTCCACTATTTAGTGTTTTTTCGTACCAACTGTGGGTTAAGCGCCCGGGGTCGGCCACGATTAAATGAATCATATTGACCCAATTTTCCGGTAGGTCAGTATCTGCAAAATGTTTATCGGTGACGGCGAACGGTGACAGAGCCGTCTTAATCTTCATACACGTTGGACAATCCTGAGCACTTCGGGTTTCCTTCATCACCTTGACGCGCTCATCACCTGTGAGCCAGCTTCCCGGATTTGAAAGATGGTTCCACGCGCGATTATGTTCTTCGACTATGTCGGTTCTCACCGTATACGCCGAGTCTTTGTAATTAATATCTTCCATTTTGATCTTCCAACTTGCCAGTCTTGAGAGTATTTGCGACTCCCTCTGCGGTCAATTCGATTGCTGCATTTTTAAAACCGGAATAATCTCCGCGGGTTTTTATTTGTAATTTGTTCAATCTCAGTGGACGAGAATTCCGCATTTTGCAGGGTCGCGAGTGGATTAGGATCGCCCGGTGGAAACGGTAAGTCCGTTCCAAGTAACACACGCTCAATTCCCACCAGTTCACTGAGGTAATGAAGCGCTCCAGAGTGATGCAAAATTGTATCGTAATAAAATCGCTTAAGATACTGAGAGGGCAATAACCTGGCGACGTTTCCCGTTTTTTTTGGGTCGGCCGCCTTATGCATGCGGTCAAAGCGCCCTATCAAAAAGGGGATTGATCCCCCGCCGTGTGAAAGAATCAAATTTAGGTTTGGAAAGCGGTCCATTACACCAGAAAAAATCAGTGAACCCACACTCAAGGTTGTATCGTTGGTGTAAGCGACGATTTGATTTAACGAAAAACGCTCCGATCGACTTGGCGCCACCGGTTGTGCCGGGTGTATGAATACCGGGACATCAAGAGCCGCGCAGGTCGACCAATATTCATCGAGTTCACACTCACCCAAATTCTTTCCATTGATGTGTGCCGCGACGATAGCCCCAACGGCGCCAGCGTTTATACCGCGTTCTAATTCTCGTGCCGCGGATCCCGCGTCTTGTAACGCCCCTGATGCTAACCATGAAAAGCGATCGGGATGCTTATTGCAGAGGCCTGATAATGAATCGTTTAGCAATGCATGCCACAGGGCACCCTTATCGGCTGGTAAGTCGTATCCAAATATATCGGTCCAAATGCTTAGAACTTCACGATCGACATTTTGTTGATCCATTTCCGAAAGTCTGAGGTCCGTTTTCGTCAGGGTATTGAAAAACGGTCGGATTTGTACCCCGCTCTCAAAAAGACAACAGTGGCACCCAGGTTCGTTTTCGACGAGATTAATACCAAAATCGCGGCCTCGAACCGCAAGAGTGTCTATTACCTCCGGCGGCACGAAATGGGCATGAACGTCGATGACGGTCATCACTAATTTCCTGTTTTACGAAGGGACGCGCGCAAACGATCCGGCGTTAACGGGAGCTCCGTAATAGCGATGTTATATGGTTTAAGTGCGAGTGCCACAGCGTTCCCGACAGCCGCAGCAACGGCCACAATTCCACCCTCTCCAGCCCCTTTAAAACCCATAGGGTTAAGCTTAGAAGGAGATTCTTCTAAAGTAATAGCGGTGATTTCTGGCAGGTTTGAGCTGGTGGGTAGCAAGTAGTCTGCAAAACTGCCGGTGAGTAACTGACCGTTTTCGTCATAGATCATATGGTCAAGTAACGTGCCACCGAGTCCCTGCACGACCCCGCCGACAGCTTGTCCTTGTACAAGCGCAGGATTTAACGCACGCCCAATTTCCTCAGTCAGAAAGTATTTTTTTATAACGACGACCCCCGTCTCTAGGTCTATGGCGGCCAAAGCCGCATGGGCGCCATATGAATACGATAGTTTTTTTTCATTATCGAACGTACCCGTAGCGGAGAGTGTTTCGTGCCTTGTTGCGGCGAAGGCTGCTAGTTCCTCGAGAGATAAAACGTCGGTCGTGTTCTGAACAGAACCATTAATGTATATTAAATCGTTAGTCGGGCAGTTCCAGCGAAGTGCGGCCAACTCAATCGCGCGTTGTTTCAAAGTTTCGGAAGCAATCCGGGTCGCGTTGCCAGCCATTACGGTGTTGCGGCTGTGAAAGGTGCCGCCGCCCGAGGGCAATAAAGTCGTGCTGCCGTGCCGCACAATGATGCGTTTGATATCAATATCGAGATAATCGGCACATATTTGTGCGAGGCCCGTTTCGGTACCCTGTCCGACAGAAGACGCCCCGGTCTTTACTTCAATGCTTCCGTTTGGTGCTACTGACACTACAGCGGATTCCGGCGGGCCAGCAGCGCTACTTTCGATGAAGCAGGCGATGCCGAGGCCATAAGCGTGTCCGTCGATAATCTCTCCTTGGCGATTTTTCCATTTATCATAATCGGCCTCTTCTAAAAGCCGTTTTAACGCGCCAGGGTGATCACCTTCATCAAAGGTCGCATCGGGATCCCCGGGGACCAGTTCACCAATGCGATAGGGTAATTCGCTCGGTGTCATTAAGTTTTCAATTCTCACTGCCGCAGGGTCAAGATCGAGGTCCGCCGCCATAAGGTCGATCATTCGTTCACGACAAAAATTAGCTTCAAATCTTCCGGGCCCCCTATATGTGCCTACGGGTGTTTTATTCGTGATAAGAAACTGTACGTCACACGAGAATGCTTCTATACGGTAGGGCCCGGGCAAAAACTGTGCAGCTTTTGACGGGACCACGCCGCCATTTGTCCGAACGTATGCACCCATATCGCCCAGCACCGTACCTCGCATACCAAGAAGCTTGCCCGTTTTAGTAGCCGCTATCTCTATTTCGACGATAATATCCCGTGAATGATTCATCGCGGAGAGATTCTCGCGACGGTCCTCTATCCATTTAACGGGACGCCCCACTCTGCGGCTAGCCATCGGAACAAGGTATTCTTCCGGATAAAGCTCACCTCTCGCTCCAAAACCACCACCCACGTCGGTCTCAATTAGCTCCACCTCTTCTTCCTTAAGCCTGAATGCATCAGAAAGGTGGCGCCTATTAAAAAAGTTAACCTTTGTCGCGCCATGAAGCCGCAGTAGAGGTTTGACAGGATCAAATTCGGCAATAAGACCCCGAGTTTCCAAAGGCACGGCGCCGTGTCTATTGGTAACGAACCGTTCTTTCCGTGTGTAGCCGGCGTTGGCGAAGGCGTAATCGCTGTTGCCCCTGCTCACAGTATAGTGTGTAGCTATATTTTCTCCCGTTTCTTCATGGATAAGGTTTTTGCCGCTGATAGCTTGGTCGACCGTTGTAATGGCCGGCAAGGCGGTAAACTCGACGGAAAGAAGATCAAGTGCATCCTCTGCGATGTATCTGTTCTCTGCCACAACCACGGCGATTGGCTCGCCGACATACCGTACTTTGTTCACCGCTATTGGTTTCTGAAGGTACCGCTCAAATCCTGGAAAGGGCGCTAATCGCAGGGGTATAGAAGGCAAAGCATCGAGATGGTCCGCGCAGAAGACATCTAAGACGCCTTTGACTTCCAGGGCTTGCGAGATGTCAATGTTATTGATGTAGGCGTGTGCGTGTGGGCTTCGGAAGATTGCCATCGCGGCCATACCGGGAAGCTTCAGATCGTCAATATATTGTCCCTTGCCACTCAATAGTCTTTCATCTTCTATTCGCGTTATTGCCTCACCAATGTAGGAATGTTTCATTTGTCGCCCTTTTCGGCGAGCCGTGTGGCCGCATCTAATATTGCGTCAACGATGGAAATATAACCGGTGCATCGGCAGATATTGCCAGAAATAGCGCTTTCAACCTCAGAGCGGCTTGGGCTAGGATTTTCTTTTAGAAACGCTTCCGCTGTCGTCAACATGCCCGGTGTGCAGAAACCGCACTGAAGAGCATAATTGTCCCGAAATGCTTCTTGCAGGGGAGACAGTATTCCGTTTTCAGCTAATCCTTCAACGGTGGTTACCGTAGATCCGTTTGCCTGTACTGCAAACATGAGACATGAGCGGATAGATTTACCGTCCACAATAACTGTACAAGCGCCGCATACACCGTGTTCGCACCCTAAATGGGTGCCGGTTAGATCAAGTTTTTCTCGCAGACAGTCGGCAAGTGTCATTCGTGCTTCAGCGGTGAATTCACGGAGCGTGTCATTGACGGTTAATTTGATTTTATGGACCGTTTCCATCATCCACGCTTCCAGGCTTCATTCAAAGTACGTCTGACGAGTACTTCGGAAACCTCCCTGCGATATTCGGCCGACGCGTGGATATCATGGGTTGGGGTTATTCCGCTATTTGCAGCCTTGGATGCTCGTTCGAACGTCTCACTGTTGGGCAACTGGTCCGATAGCTGTGCTTCCGCACCTTTTAAACGCACCGGTCTGTCGCTAACACCAATTGCGACAACTCTGGCATCCGATATGCGGCCACTTTTATCCACGTCAAACCAAGATGCAACGCCCACAAGTGCAAAATCTCCCTCTCGACGGGCAACTTCAAGGAAGGCCCAGAACCGTTCTACTGGCCAAGCGGGGATGACCACTTTGATCAGAAGTTCTTTCTGAGCAATGTCGGTAACAAACACTCCTTGGAAAAAATCTTTGGCTGCAACGCTTCGGCTCCTGGTTGGGCTCTGAAGATAAATTTCGGCGTCACACGCAAGAATAATACCGGGTAGTTCGGCCGCTGGGTCAGCATGGGCGAGGCTGCCTCCAATGGTGCCTCGATTCCGAATTTGGACATGGGCTATGTGTTTGGTTGCTTCTGCGAGTAGTGGGTTTGCGGTGCCAATACTATTGTCAGTCTCTAATGTTCTCGTCCGCGTCATGGCTCCGATATGAATGTTACCGGTATCATCAATTAAAATCTTTTGGAGTTCCCGAATGCCATTAAGGTCGACGAGTACCTCGGGGGTCGCAACGCGAAAATTCATCATCGGCACGAGGCTCTGCCCGCCCGCTAGAAATCGGACATCTTCGCCATGATCGAACGCACATTCTAGGGTTTCTTCGATGGTCGAGGGATATAAGTATTTAAATTTGGCTGGTTTCATAAGATGGCGCTACCGAGCGGTTTGTTCATTGCGCAAGTCGTTCTCTAGTTTGATAGAAATATCGAGGAGCCACTCGTCGGATCCGCGTTTTCCGGTCAACTGAAAACTGGTTTTAGGTGCTAACGTGGATCCCGGGTTTGGCAATGACACCACTGGATTGCCAGTAATGTTTGCGAGGCACGTTAGAAATGTCATCGCGACGACAACGGGGACTTCTTCACCTGCGAGCACTATACGTCGCGCGTCTTTACCGGGCGGTGATACGGGAAGCGTCGGTGAAATTAAAAGATCGAATTCGCTTAATGTTGCATCCAGCTTTGCGGTTACTGCGCGCGCCCATTCCCAAGCGGCTTCTAACATATCTGGTGTTAAGTTTTCACTGTGCCGAAGGGCGCTTTTCGCCGCTTTGCCAAGCTGGTTTTTTTCATTTTCTGTCAAATCAGAATATATCGATGCTGCCTCCGAAAGAACAATAACGCCGTGGGCCTCGGCAATATTCTCGCGACCTGGAATGCTAATTCTTTCTACCGTATGTCCACAACTTCCGAGCGTGGAATGAATTTCATCAAGCTCTAAAGCTATACCTTTATCAAAGAATTCTGCCGTGTTGGTTTCAACCGCAATGCGCAGCGGGTGTTCCGGCTGGACAAAACCTTCCTTCATAGAGGGTTTAAGTAGAGCAGTTCCCGCCAAAGAGAGAATTTTAAGGTTCTGTGCGATCAGGCCAACATGATCGAGTTGAGGCGTTAAGGGCCAGACCCCGTCGTTTGGAACTCTGCCAAATGTCGGCTTCAACGCTGTTAGACCAGTGCACGCACTGGGAATACGAAGACTACCGCCGGTATCCGTTCCTATCGCGAAATCACAATACCCAGCGGCGACGACAGCAGCCGAACCGCCTGACGAGCCCCCAACTATCTGCGTGGGATAGCTTGGATTTATCGTCTGTGGAGTGGAGGCGCCAAAGCCACCCGCATCTGTCTCCGTCATACCAATAAGCGTAGCGCCGGCACTCAACAATGTTTGGACAGCCGGCGCTGTGACCGTTGCACGCCGGTCCTTGAACAAAGGGTGCCCCGCCGTAAAAAGCTGACCTTCAACCGCCACATTATCTTTTACCCCAAAAAGGGTGCCATTCAACGGTCCGTCCGGCGGCTCTGAAATAGTAACTTTTTCAACAAACGCGTGATACAGATCATCACCCTGCTTCACCGGTCGCGCAACCGGTCCATCAGCGGCTTCTGCTGTCCACCATCAATCTCTATCTGTGTGCCGTTAACAAAATGGGTTAGTGGGGAGGAGAGCATTACGCATAAATTTGCAACCTCTTCTGTCTCGGCAATCCTACCCAGCGGTATTGACGCCGGAGCAAGTTGGTCTGCTTCGTCAAAAGGTAAGTCCATATCCCTAGCCATCGCGGTCACAAGCCCGGTCCATCTTTCGGTGCGTACCGGTCCTGGGTTCACAGCAACGAAGCTAATATTGTTAGCTCCGTATTGCCCTGCAAGCGAAATAGTAAGGTTTTGGCCGGCAGCGTTTGCTGCGCCTGGCGCAATTTCCCAATAAGATGGTTTTACTCCATCGTTTCCGATGAGGTTCAGAACACGACCACCATTCTGTTGGACCATGATAGGAAGCACATATCTTAGGCAACGGACATAGCCCATGAATTTGAGCTGCAATGATTGCTCCCAATCCGCTTCCGAAAGATTCTCTATGATGCCACCCGGTGAAGAGCCAGCGTTATTAACCATAATATCAACCCGACCAAGCTCTGCGTGACTGTCTTCGACAAATTTCCTCGCTTGACTATCGTCTGTAAGGTCGGCTGGGATCGCTATCACCTTGACACCCGTCGCATCGCGTATTTCCTGCGCGGCTTTATTTAGGACATCTTCGCGGCGGGCACATATTGAGACCTCGACACCTTCTTTCGCGAGGCCCATCGCAATACCTTTACCAATACCTTCGCTGCCACCTGTTATTAGGGCGGATTTTCCTTCTAGTTTTAGGTCCATTTTTGCCTCCGTTTGATCTGTGCTTAATATTCCGTCTTTTTTGGTCGTATGTCAGCCCATGTAACCGAAAGATTTTTATATTTCTAAGAATTATTAAATGGTCTCAAGGGAACTGATAGCCTCGATATGGCGGAAAAGAGTGGGAGTCGAACCCACCAGGGACGTCTAACGCCCCTCACCGGTTTTGAAGACCGGGCGCCCCACCGGGGAACGATTCTCTTCCATCAGTGTCAGACAATAATAGAAATTTAGTCGTTGCCAAAGGCCTCCTTCGCCGAGCGAATAATTTCGTGTCCATCGCCGACGCGGCGTGTGAATTTGACCTTATCAAAAAATTCAAGAACTTCGATCGCAAGATTTCGCCCGATGTCAGAAGCATCTCGAAAATTGGCAGCTGTAACCATCTGGTCTTCCGCAGTTAAACTTATCTTTTCGGCAATTTTGGCAAGTTTTTCAATTGTTTCCGGCGTGAAGAAGCGATTTTTTGCGACGCGAATTACCAACCCATGGCGACCGGCCCGTACCAACAGAGATTCTATTTTGCGGGGCTCTTTGCCGAGTTCGCGGGCAATCTCAACGACGACTGGAGGACGAAGAGCACCCGCGAGTAATATTGGTTTGATTTTATTCCAATTGGTCGCATCGGCCCCCTCAAGTCGAGGTTTATGGGTGGGAAGGCGGACGCCCATACCCTCCTTGACAAGTATACCCTCGCGTACGAGTTCAGCCGCAATGGCAGAAGAGGTTTCCAGGGGGAGACGGATTCCCGTTCCTGATAAAATTCGATTTTCGGCGGGGCCAACTGTATCTGGAAATTTACGATGCCATTCATTCAAATTTTGCTGCACGTTTGTAGAAAGATCGGACCAGCATTCGGAAGAAAACCCGATATTCGTTTGGCTCGTTTTGATCACTTTCATTGGAATGAGATCCACTAAGATTGCTAGGTCGTCGGGTGTTAAATTCCGAGTATTCGCAAAGGTATTCAAATCTACGCCGTTGGAAGCTGTATCCAGAAGTGTCGTCAGGGCGAGACCGTCATCCTTTTCTTCCATAGCGACAAGAAATTTAAGCCGCTGGGGTTTTGATCTTCCGCGCGTCGGCGGGAAAACATCAATCACCTTGCCACCGGCAATGGTACGTTTTGCCGATTGATCACGAATGATTAGGCTATCGTCGTGCACGGCGCCGATAGGGTTGTCGAGAACTAGTTGGGCTAATCCAGTGTGTCCCGGGTCGATATTTGTACCCTCTAGGACGGCTACCCGACCGGTCGTCTCTGCCGCTGCCGCGTGCACGTGAACCGGGGTCCAATGAGCAAGCGGCCTAACCTCTGATTTCAACACACGGACGCGGGTATCAATCTTGAAAGCCGGTGGAGGTACGGCTCCGGCGACTACCCAATCACCACGCCGAATTAATGTTTTATTCAGTTCGGTTCCCGCTAAATTCAGCGCACACCGCTGTCCAAGTTGTCCAGCTTGTTCCTTCCTATTTTGTGCATGAATACCGCGAACGCGAACATCCATATCGGCTGATAATACTCGTGCTGTAGCACCTACCTCGAGACGGCCAGAGAACACCGTTCCGGTGACGACAAGACCCGCCCCGACTACATTAAAACTGCGATCAATAGCGAGACGGAAATTCCCGGTAATTGGGTGTAACGGCATCTGTTTTGCGATCCCCGTTAAATGATTTTTAATATGATCAATCCCCTTACCTAATAGGGCAGATACCGGGAATATGGGTAGATCTTCCAAGGACGTATCTTCAAATAAAAGTTTGATTTGATTTGTCACGGCGTTAACTCGCTCGCCGTCTACGCGGTCGATTTTTGTGAGTACGACGGCACCATGGCGGACCCCCAGAAGATCAAGTATGGCGAGGTGTTCCTCCGTTTGTGGCATAGGGCCGTCGTCTGCTGCGACTATAAACAGAACAAAATCGATACCGGCGACACCGCAGAGCATATTTCGGATAAATTTCTCGTGGCCGGGGACATCTATAAAGCCAATCGTCTCCGCTCCGTCGATAGGCAAATATGCAAAACCTAGATCGATGGTTAGATTGCGGTCTTTTTCCTCCGGTAATCGATCAGTGTCGACGCCTGTCAGTGCTTTGATGAGCAGGGTTTTCCCATGGTCGACATGGCCTGCAGTCGCAATAATCATTTTGGTAATTTAAGATTAGGAAGTTGTGCGTTAAAACCGACCACATCCTCCAAACAACGTAGGTCGAGTAGAAACTTATCGTCTTGGATGCGTCCAATAACGGGGATGGGCAACTTGCGAAATGCAGCCGCAAGTTCGTTCAGTCGGGTGCCGCTGCTGACCGTTGGTTTAATTACCAGTCCCGCACTGTTTATTGTCCGGGTTGGAAGTGCTCCTGATCCTACTTGGCTTTCGCAGTCCATACCCGTTACTGTTCCAAATGTGCCGACTTTCCTTTTGAGTTCCGGCATGATTTGGTTGGCAATCTTTTGGATATCTTCAACAGGACGAACCAAAGCGCGTAATGTTGGAATTCGTTCCGCCACGCGATCCGGATCTCGGTAAAGTTTAAGAACCGCTGATAGGGCGGAAAGAGTCAATTTATCGCACCGCAGTGCCCGTTTCATTGGATTTTTCTTAAGTTCTGAAATGCATTTTTTTGTACCGACAATTATGCCGGACTGTGGGCCACCGAGCAGCTTGTCGCCAGAAAAAGTCACCAGATCGGCACCATTTTTCATGGCATCCATGGGCGTTGGTTCTTGGGGAAGGTTAAAGCGCGTTAAATCAGTCAGCGTCCCGCTGCCCAAATCTACTGCAAAGGGTATTTTATTGTCATGACACAGTTTTGCGAGTTCGGTTTCAGACACTTCTGCCGTGTACCCCTCAACGACGTAGTTGCTAGTATGGATCTTCATGATGATGCCCGTATCGGACCCTATGGCGTTCGAATAATCTTTTAAGTGGGTTCTGTTGGTTGTTCCGACCTCGATTAATTTACATCCCGACTGTTTCATGATGTCCGGCATCCGGAAAGATCCGCCAATTTCAATCAACTCACCGCGCGACGTTGGGACTTCTTTATTTAATGCAAACGTATTGAGTATGAGCATCACCGCTGCTGCATTATTGTTTACTATGGTAGCGGCCTCGGCGCCGGTAATCGCACAAAGATCTTTTTCTATATGTTCGTCGCGGTCGCCACGTTTACCCTCATCCAGCCGGTACTCAAGGTTAGATGCACCCTGTGCAGTGTCAGTAATGGCCTTAATGGCTTCTTCTGGAAGAGATGCACGTCCAAGGTTAGTGTGGAGGATAGTACCTGTAAGATTAAACACGGCCTGAAGTGATGGAATTGATTGGTGAACGAGTTCTTGGATAGTCTGTTTCACTATAAAATCTTTATCGGGCGCTTCTGAATTTGCAGCGGAAATTTGCTTTCGAGTAAGGGCAAGCGCGGCGCGTATGGCTCTCGTCGTTTCTTTGTGCCCAAATTCTATTAAAGCCTGCGACAAGGCTTCACTTTTTAGAAGTCGGTCAACGGAAGGTAAATCAGAAAGCCGTGTATTGGGTTTGCGTGACATGGTCCCAGAATACTTCGTATTGTTAAATTGGGAAATATTTACCTGTGGGCGTGCCTACTCTCTCAATCCGTCGTATAGTTGGGCCAGGAGGAACAAATGAGTGCTGAACGATCTTTCCGAAAGGAAGTGGAAACTCTGCGGCTTGGAGACGGCGAAGTTTTTCATGGGGAGGGTATCCTTGCAGTAACCAAAGCTTTATTGCAGTCCGGCGTGGCGTACGTTGGCGGCTACCAGGGTGCTCCAGTATCACACCTACTTGATGTGTTGCTGGACGCTGAAGAGCTAATGGATGAAATGGGGATTCATGTTGAAACCGGTGCCAATGAGGCCGCTGCGGCGGCTATGCTCGGTGCGTCTATAAATTATCCATTGCGCGGTGCCGTCGGCTGGAAATCCATTGTCGGGACAAATGTCGCTGCTGACGCGTTAAGCAATCTTGCTTCGCCCGGTGTGGTTGGTGGGGCGTTAATTGTCAGTGGCGAAGACTATGGTGAGGGTGCCAGCATAATACAAGAACGAACACTCTCTATGGCTCTCAAATCTAGTATGTGGATGGTTGATCCACGCCCAAACTTGACGACGATTGTTGACACAGTAGAGAAGTCTTTTGAACTCTCCGAAGCCTCAAACACCCCTGTGATTATGCAACTTCGCATACGGGCTTGCCATGTGCAGGGGCAATTCACGGCTCGGGACAACATTAAACCGTCGATCAACGTTCGAGATAAGCAAAAAGATCCAGCAACCTTCAATTATGGACGTTTGGCTCATCCGCCGGTCACTTTTATCCAAGAAAAATTGAAGGTCGAGCAACGGTTGCCAGCAGCTCAGAAATACATAAAAGCAAGCAATTTAAATGAGGTTTTTGAAGGTGATATCGAGCGCGTCGGAATAGTTGTTCCCGGCGGATTGTACAACACCTTGATTCGACGCCTCGCCCAATTGGGTTTCTCCGACCATTTTGGAAATTGCCGGTTTCCGCTTTTGGTGTTGAACGTCGTTCACCCTCTGGTTCCAGAACAAATCACCGAATTTTGTGCTGATAAGGATGCCATTTTGGTGTTGGAGGAGGGAAACCCTGAGTATCTTGAACAACATATAAATATGATCCTTCGGAAGGCCGATATACAGACCCGGATCCATGGTAAGGACGTCATGCCGATGACGGGCGAATATAACGCGGCGGTCATGCATGACGGTTTGATTGGCTTTATCGAGGCCGAAGGTCTTGGTTTATCGAATGCGGAGCAGCTTAAGTCTGAAGCTGACCGGGTTTCCAAGGCAATATCGGATGGAGAGGCAATATTTCCCGCCCCCTTGCCTCCACGACCACCCCAGTTTTGTACAGGATGTCCTGAAAGGCCGGTTTTCTCCGCACTTAAGTTATTGCAGGCGGAGGTGGGCAAAGTCCATATAGCGGCAGATATAGGATGCCACGCGTTCGCGACCTTCGAGCCATTTTCCATGGGAAATTCTATTTTGGGCTACGGTATGTCCCTGGCCAGTGCAGCTGCGGTCGCACCTTTTCAGAATAGACGTTCCATTTCGATTATGGGTGACGGAGGTTTTTGGCATAACGGGCTTACTACCGGTGTAATCGGAACCATGTTGAATGAAGGAGATTCAATTTTGGTGATTATGCAAAACGGCTTCACGTCGGCGACGGGTCAGCAATTTATTCCGTCAAGCGAGAAGGGACGCGGTGGACGAAATTCGGGTATTTCCATTGAGAAAACACTCACTAGTTTGGGTGTGCCATGGCTCCGTAAGGTACGAACATATTCAGTTTCGGAAATGGTTGAGACCCTTAGAGAAGCACTCTCCACGGAGACGAAAGGGCTAAAAGTCATTATAGCTGATGGTGAATGTCAATTGGCTCGGCAGCGACGTCTCCGAGGGGAAAATGCTGATAAACTCAAACAAGGCGGGCGCGTTGAACTTCCGCGCTTTGGTATCGACGATGAGGTCTGTACAGGAGACCATTCCTGTATTCGTTTGTCGGGTTGCCCGAGCCTGACGATTAAACCCAACCCTGATCCGTTAAGGAGTGATCCCGTTGCTAGTGTAAATAATAATTGTGTCGGGTGCGGATTGTGCGGGGAGGTCAGTCATGCGGCCACGTTGTGTCCGTCTTTCTATCGGGTTAAACGGGTCCGTAATCCGCGGATTTTTGAAAAAACTGTGGCTGGGATACGCGGCACGATTATTGGTTGGTTGGGTGGACACGCATGACGAAGCCGTTGACACTTTTGATTGCCGCGCTTGGCGGTGAAGGTGGAGGTGTACTTACGGGGTGGGTTGTTAAGGCCGCGCAGGATAGTAATTTGCCCGTTCAGGCGACTTCTATACCAGGAGTTGCGCAAAGGACAGGCGCAACTACTTATTATATAGAAATTTGGCCTCAGACATGGTCTGAGGTTAATAATAATACTCCCGTCTTTGCGCTTAGCCCGGCAGTAGGTGAAATTGATGTGCTGGCCTCTACCGAATTATTGGAAACAGGCCGACAAATTCAGGCTGGGTACGTTACGCCTGACCGAACACATTTGATAGCGTCTACGCACAGAGTTTTTTCGACGGCAGAAAAAATGCAAATGGGAGACGGACGGGTGGATAGTAAGCAGCTGGTTGAGGCTGCTGGGGACCGTTCAAGATTACATATACTCTTTGATATGGAGGACATTGCCCGCGATGTTGGAGCACACATTAGCGCTGTTCTTCTTGGCGCTATTGCCGGGTGTGGTTCCTTACCAATTTCGGAAAAAACCTTTCGTAATGTAATTCGGGGAGAGGGTAAGGCGGTTGAAGCCAACCTTGCCGGTTTTGATTCTGGGTTTAGAGCGGCGCAAGGTGAGATGCGTGCACAATCTCTTAGATCGACGGATCAGAATTCCCATATTAGCGTTCCAGAGAATTTACAATCCCGCGTACGCGAAGAGTTTCCCGATGACGTCCACGAAATTCTGGGTCAAGGTGTCAGGCGATTGATAGATTTTCAGGATGTCGCTTATGCGGGCTGTTTCCTAGATCGCTTGGTAACGTTTTCTGATAAAGATACTAACTTATTTAAAAAAACAGCAAAACATCTTGCGGTTCGTATGTCCTTTGAAGATGTGATTAAGGTTGCTCAAGCTAAAACGCGAGCAACCCGTATGCGAAGGATCAAGGCTGAAAGCGGGGCAAGTCCGGGGGATACGTTGGTTGTCACTGAGTTTTTAAAGCCTGGTATAAACGAGTTTTGTGATGTTTTGCCCGAGGGCATAGCCCGCTGGTTATTGGCAAAAGCCGCGCGATGGCCGCGCTTGCAAAATTGGCAGCGTGGCATGGAATTGAATTCCTCGTCAGTCTCTGGGTATACAAAACTTAAATTGTTAGCGGGGATGCGCCGCTGGCGTCGCCGCACCTGGCGGTTTAGGCGAGAACAAGAGACGATTGAAACGTGGCTACATACCATTTTGCTAGCGGTTACCATAAGTAACGCGCTTGCGATGGAAGTTGCAGAATGTTCACGTTTAATAAAGGGTTATAGTGACACCCACACTCGCGGCCGAAGCAGCTTTGATCAGATAACGGCCGCACTAATACAACCGGCACTAAGTGGTAAAATAGATGTTGCACTTGCGGTGGGGCAGATCGCTTCAGCGCGAGAAGCGGCATTGGCTGATTCCGAGGGAATTGCGCTTCGCGAAGCGTTGTCCTCACCTAAAGAATTATTTTCAAAAGCATCTTAAATCAGCACCTATTCCTCGACGTGCCTACTGTGTCTGTTCTTTAGTCTTCAGGAAACGAATTCCTGGCCACTCCTTACCGGCATTATCTAAATGCCATGCGTTACGGGCGATGAATACCGGAACCTTGTCGTGATCATCGGCAATCGCCCCGACGTTGGCATCCACGAATTTTTTAAGAAGCAGTGGCTCGTCGGCTTCAATCCAACGCGCTGTCAGTAATGAGGTCGTCTCAAAGCGGACTGGCACATCATATTCCGATCGAATACGATCCGCCATAACATCAAACTGAAGTGTACCCAGCACTCCGACAATCCAATCGGTTCCAACGCGGGGTTTGAATACCCGGGCGACTCCCTCCTCTGCCAGTTGCTGTAAAGCCCTGCCAAGATGTTTTGCGCGCAAAGGATCTATCGGATGTACGGAACGGAGTAATTCGGGCGCGAAGCTTGGTATCCCGGTGAATCTAAGTTCTTCGCCATCCGTTAGTGCATCACCGATACGCAGATTTCCGTGGTTTGGTATCCCTATTATGTCGCCCGCATAGGCATGTTCGACGGTCTCGCGTTCACGGGCGAGAAATAGCATCGGATTGTGCAGATTTACCTGTTTTCCACTCCGGATGTGTCGTAGTTTCATGCCGCGTTTAAAATGGCCTGAAGATACCCGAAAAAACGCTATTCGGTCTCGATGCTTCGGATCCATATTGGCCTGGATTTTAAATACAAAGCCGGTAACTTTTTGTTCGGAGGGCTCAACAATTCGCTCTTCTGCCTTTTGAGGGCGTGGTGATGGGGCCATGTTGACTAAGCCGTTCAATAATTCCCGTACACCAAAATTATTAATCGCACTTCCAAAAAATACGGGGCTCAGGGCACCATCTTTGTATACATCAAGGTCCAGTGGTGGGCATAGTCCGGTTGCCATTGGAACATCTTCACGCAGTTTTTCCGTGGCATATGCCGGCAGTAGTTCTGCTAACCGTGGATCTTCCACACCTTCACAAATTATATCGTCTTCACCTGAATTTTGCATTTTTCCACTGGCTCTCCCTTTCTTCATCAGGACGAGCCTATCTTCGAAAATGTCGTAACATCCAAGAAAATCTCTACCCATGCCGATGGGCCAACTCGCCGGCGTGACATCTAGTGCTAATGTTTCTTCAATTTCTTGAAGTAAATCAAATGGCTCTCTGCTTTCCCTGTCTAACTTGTTGATGAAAGTTATAATCGGCATGTCGCGTAACCGACATACCTCAAAGAGTTTACGTGTTTGTGTTTCTATTCCTCGGGCAGCGTCAATCACCATTACTGCAGAATCGACCGCCGACAAAGTTCTGTAGGTATCTTCGCTAAAGTCTTCGTGACCAGGGGTGTCAAGTAGATTAAAAGTACATCCACCATACTCAAATGTCATAACCGAAGAGGCGACAGAGATACCGCGCTCCGCCTCTACTTTCATCCAATCCGAGTGGGCTCGGCGCGCCTCTCCTCGGGCTTTCACTGCGCCTGCTGTCTGGATTGCGCCGCCGAAGAGAAGAAGCTTCTCTGTCAGCGTCGTCTTTCCAGCGTCCGGATGCGAAATAATAGCAAACGTTCGGCGGGCGGCAATTTCACTGCTGAAAGTGTTCATAATTTATTCTAGAAAATCCGAATTTCACCCTTGGGTGAGGTAGGCGCGCAATATACGGCGGTTTTCAGGGATTACCAGTAGTGTTTGCATATCGCCTTCCGTCTATATGAGAGCTAACATGTGATTAGGAGTGGCAGTAAAGTGGGAAGACGTCATGGATGCATTGGCTAGAACGACAACATCTTACCAATCTGGCTTTGGTAACGAGTTTGCGACAGAGGCGCTGCCTGGGGCTTTGCCAGTAGGACAAAATTCTCCTCAAAAGGCAGCCTACGGGCTTTATACCGAACAGATAAGTGGAACAGCATTCACCCAACCACGCGCCGACAATCGCAGAACGTGGGTCTATCGGATTCAACCCTCGGCAACGCATGGTAAATTTTCTGTAAAAGATAATGGTAATTTTCTTACCCCACCTCTTGAACAGGGTACATTAACGCCACAACAAATGCGGTGGGATCCTATACCGATACCCGAGACCCCTACCGACTTAATTAGCGGTTTACGCACGATCGGCGGTAATGGTAACGCAAGCGCGCAGTCGGGAATCGGCGTGCATATGTACGCCGCCAATTCGAGTATGGATTATTCCTGTTTCTATAACGCGGATGGTGAAATGTTGATGGTGCCGCAATTAGGGCGACTTCACTTGGTGACCGAAATGGGAGTGATTGAGGCGTCACCGAATGAAATAATAGTAATTCCACGAGGGATAAAGTTTAGAGCAGAACTGCCTGACGGGCCGTCCCGCGGTTATATTTGTGAAAACTACGGTGCGGCTCTCCGTTTGCCGGATTTGGGCCCCATAGGATCGAACGGCCTGGCAAATGCCCGCGATTTTTTATCTCCGGTAGCGAGTTTTGAGGATCGAGAGGGTGATTTTAATATTATTGCAAAATTCGGGGGGAATTTATGGGAGGCGGACATCGACCATTCCCCGCTAGATGTTGTTGCGTGGCACGGTAATCTGGCGCCGTACAAGTACGATCTTTCTAAGTTCATGGCGGTTGGCAGCATCACGTTTGATCACCCCGATCCATCTATATACACAGTATTAACTTCTCCGTCGGGGCCAGCAGGTCTGGCCAACGTGGATTTTGTAATCTTTCCACCTCGATGGCTCGTCGCGGAACACACATTTCGTCCACCGTGGTATCATCGTAACGTGATGAGCGAGTTTATGGGTCTAATTCTTGGGCAGTACGACGCAAAGGAAGAGGGCTTTGTGCCTGGAGGTGCGAGTTTGCATAACATGATGTCTGCGCATGGGCCGGATGGTGATGCCTACGAAAAAGCAACTTCAGCAGACCTGATTCCAGCGCATCTTGAGAATACAATGGCGTTCATGTTTGAAACCCGCTATCCAATCACGTTGACTGAATGGGCGGCTAAAAGTCCACAATTACAGGCCGATTACCATAACTGTTGGGCTAATTTGAAAAAGAACTTCACGGGAACACCATAATGATTCAAGTCAACGAGACCCACAACCCTATTCTAACGAGCTGGGTGGAAAGTGCGAATGAGCCACTAGGTGATTTTCCCATCCAAAACTTACCTTTCGGTGTTTTTACTGACACCGAATCTGGACGCGATAAGATTGGTATAGCTATCGGCAATATGATCCTGGATGTAACGGCAGCACGAAGCGAAGGCGTTATAGGGGGGTCGGCTGACGATGCCGCGGGGGCCTGTGCGGGAGAAACTTTGAATGATTTGATGGCAATGGGTGGACGTCACTGGTCTGCACTTAGGATGGCAGTCTCCAGGGCTCTTCGCAGTGATACCGAGGAAAGTGAGGAGGCCAAGGCTCTTAGCGGTAAGATCTTGGTAGAACAAGCTAAAGTGAATATGAAACTCCCCGCGCGCATTGGAGACTACACGGATTTTTATGCATCAATTTTCCACGCTACAAATGTTGGTAGCATGCTGCGTCCGGACAATCCCCTAATGCCTAATTATAAGCACGTTCCAATTGCTTATCATGGTCGGGCGTCGTCGATAATCATTAGTGGTGAGACGTGCAAGCGTCCTTTTGGCCAAACTAAACCGGGAGACGCTGAAAAGCCCTCCTTCGGGGCTTCAAAGGCCTTTGATTATGAAACCGAGATCGGTTTTTACGTCGGACCCGGTAACCCCCTGGGGCAGCCGATATCACTCGAGGAGGCCGAGGATCATATCTTTGGTCTTTGTATTTTGAACGACTGGTCGGCAAGAGATATGCAAGCGTGGGAATATCAACCCTTGGGTCCTTTTCTTGCTAAAAGTTTTGCGTCGCACGTGTCTCCGTGGATTGTTACATTGGAAGCGTTGGCTCCCTTCCGGTGTTCCGAATATCAGAGGCCTAAAGACGACCCCTCGCCTCTTCCCTATTTATCATCGGAATTAAATACGGCGACGGGGGGTTTTGACGTTCAACTAGAGGTTTCTATAGCATCGGAACAAATGCGGGAGGAAGGTACCGCGCCACATGTTCTGGCACTGACAAATATGCAGAATTTATACTGGACGATCTTTCAAATGCTGACCCATCATACCTCGAACGGCTGCAATCTGCGGCCTGGCGACATGATGGGCACCGGAACAATTTCTGGTCCAGACGAGAACTCTCTCGGTTCCATTTTGGAGATTACAAAGCGTGGAACAGACCCAATCACGCTGCCAACCGGGGAGGCGCGCAAGTTTCTGATGGATGGCGACGAACTGGTCATGCGGGGTTGGTGTGAAGCGGGCGGGGCCCGCCGAATTGGTTTGGGTGAATGCCGCGCAATAATTGTAGGAAATTAAATATACTTTAGTTGTCTAGCCTTATAATCTGGCCTAACTCTGCGCAATCTTCATCAGTTTTGAGTCCGGCCGATTGGATGCCGAATTTAGCCACGTCTTCGTCAACGTTTTGACGATCGCCGGTGACCCCTACGGCGCCTACCACGTCACCGTCAAGGCTCCGTATGAGCCTCCCACCCCCCTCGGCAAAAATTTGGCCATTAGAGGCCTCATCGACAAATTGCATAAACATCGGCCGTTCTTGAGCACGCACTTGCACAAGACTTGACGAGCGACCAAGGGCTAAAGCGGCATATGTTTTGCCCAGTGCCATCTCCAATCGAAGTGCCGACGCGTGATCTTCTTTGGCGAAGGCTTTCACTATATTTCCGGGCTCCACGACCACCGCGCTCATTGGCCGGAGGTTTAACTCCCGACTTTTCCTAAAAATCGCTGCAATTATCGTGTTGGCTTGTTCCAGTGAAATTATGTTCATTGAATGTTTCCCCCGTAAAATTGACTATGTGTTATGGGGCAATTCAACCTTATGTGCTAGTTTTGAATAATAGATTAAGAGGAATGTGATCGTGATAGGGGAACGGCTCAAAAGGATAGAAGATCCGGCTTTGCTGAGAGGCAACGCGGTATTTGTTGATGATATCCATCTAGTAGGTATGTTGCACGCCGCATTTGTTCGGAGTCCGCATCCACACGCTCTTATAAAAGGAATAAATACCACCGCAGCAAAATCTTATTCGGGTGTGATCGAGGTTTATACTCTTCAGGACTTCAGACCATATATTGAAAAAGAACGCCTTCCTCTTCAATTTCCCTCGCAGGCGTTTAGAGCCGACGTAACCCCGTGGCTTCTCGCAAACGAAGAGGTGAGCCATGTCGGTGAGGCCGTGGCGATGGTCATTGCCGAAAGCCGTTATATTGCAGAGGACGCTATAGCTCTCGTTGATGTGGACTATGAGTTATTAACATCAGTTTCCGGAAGTTCTGCAGCTATGGCTGACGGCGCGCCGCGTGTTCATAGGGACCACGAAAACGTTCTTTGCAGTTTTGAACAATCGTACGGTGATACAAAGGCCGCATTTGAGAATGCGTCATATGTATTTAAGGAAAGTTTCGTCCAGCATCGGGGTGCCGCGCACCCTATAGAGGGGCGCGGTGCCGTCGCTCGAT
>PBDC01000062.1 GCA_002717185.1 Rhodospirillaceae bacterium | reverse complement strand
GGTTACAAGGAAGACATCGAGGAGGGTGATTTCACCGCGTCAGATCGTCAGTATATTGAGGCTCTACAGAAGCGTCTTTCCGGCTCTTCAAAGAAGCGCCCCAAAGAAGGCTGAGTTTCGCTATAGGCCAGTTTGTTCCCCTCGAGTGGTGGCGTGTCATTAAATCTGCGTAACCTTGGATTCGGTTGCTTCTAACATGGCGTACATTGTTCATAACCTGTTTTGTATTCAGGGAAATTTGGCAATCAACTTCCGAATTCGGCCTTCATTTAACACAATTTAGACTCTCTGAAAAATTAAGAAAGTGCTAACCATTTGAATGCCGACGCCGCTTGCAATTGCGGCATGGCGAGGCGCTTTGGACCCATTGACGACCCGTGAACGTTGTAAGCACAGATGACCTTTTTGCGCAGTTTGGACCGGCCTATCGCTGGCTTGTAACCGTCTGTGCGGTGATGGGCTCGTTTACCATGACGCTTTCGGGGACCATCGTGAATGTGGCCGTGCCGGATGTTATGGGGGCGTATGGTGTCGGCCAAGATAAAGCACAATTTCTTCAGACAGCTTTTATTGCGACGATGACCGCGAGCCAGTTGCTAAATGCCTGGGTAATTGGGCGTCTTGGCCAGCGAGGTGCCTTCACCTCCGTGCTCCTGCTATTCCTGGTAGGTGGTCTTATCTGCGGACTAAGCTCTGATCTTAACATGATCATTTTTGGCCGTGTTCTGCAGGGGTTTGCGGGCGGTATCGTTCAACCTCTGGTTATGGTGACCCTATTTCAGGTATTTCCTTCAGATCGCCGTGGGTTTGCGATGGGAATTTACGGAATGGGTCTGATGCTGGCCCTGGGCCTTGGCCCCGTTATTGGCGGGATTACAGCGGATGTATGGGTCTGGCGCATGATTTTCTGGATCCCGTTGCCGTTGATCATCGTGGCTTTATTGATGGGTCTCTTCTTTATGCCTACTAAGAAGCCAGAGGGCCCGGCGAAATCATTCGATTTTCTCGGCTATGGCTTCTTGTGTGTAGCCTTGTTTTGCTTGATGTCGACGATCGGCAATGGGCAGCGTATCGGATGGGGTTCCGACTTGATTGTAACGCAAATTGTCGTCGGGACCGCAGCGGCTGCGGGGTTTGTGCTATCCCAGTTCCGCGCCGGTTCGTCCTTGCTCGATATGAGCCTGCTTAGCAATCCGAGATTTGCGTCGGCTATTGTCATCGCTTTCGTGTTTGGCGCCGGGAATTTTGCAACAACATACGCGATGCCCGTATTCGGCCAATTGGTACAAAGCTACACTCCTACGGTAGCAGGTTTCATCCTACTGCCAGCCAGTCTTCTGGTTGTTTTCATGCTACCCTTTACCGGACGGTTATCTGATTCTGTGCCCCCGCATTACCCAATCATGGGGGGATTGATCCTGTTTGCGGTCGCTGCATTTCTCATTGCCGACTCCGACGTGAATACGTCCTTCTTCACTTTGGCGTTGCTTGGTGTGATCGGACGCATCGGCATGGTTTGCATAAACCCAGCCCTTATGGCGACGGCGCTAAAGTCTGTTCCGACAGACAAGCTTAATCAGGGGTCAGGCACGATTAATTTCTTCCGCCAACTTGGCGGTGCAACTGGTATCAACAGCTTGGTCGTCGCGCTGGAATTACGAACAGAGTTCCACAGCGAAGCAGTGACTGCCACGCAGACTGCTGACAATGCCGCGACCCGAGAACTGATAATCCGTTTGGAAAGCCTGCTGAGTTCGGGTGGTATACCTGATACCCAACTATTTCCCGTGACTTTGCACTATCTGGGACGCATGCTTGAAGCGCAAGCCAACACCTCCGGTTTCCAAGACGGTTTTATGCTGACCGGTGTGGTATTTATTGGTGCGCTTATCCCTGCCTATATCCTTTCGCGGGCCCGTTAGCTGGAGCTCTGCAAATACTTGTCCCGGCGTGGTGCGTTACTATGATACCCGGGTGTTGAATGAGAGGAAGGGTATGGCCGAAGAAATTCTGCCAGTTGCCAAAACAGGCGAAGAAGCTGGGGAGCCCAGCATCACGGCCTTAATAGGTGACGGCGTGACGGCGATGGAATCGGGCTGCCGCGGAGATGCTGAAGCCGCCTTTCGTCGTGTGCTCGCTCGGGAGCCCAATAATGCCGATGCGCTGCGTCGTCTTGGCATAGTCGTCTATATGAAGGGCGATTACGACGATGCGCGCGGGTTAATCGAAATGGCTATTGATCTTTCCCCGGATGATGCTGACGCTTACAACAATTTGGCGGCGATCCTGCTGGATCGCGGAGAATTGACCGAAGCGGAAGTCCATTTTCGGCGTGCCCGCGAATTGGACCCCACCGATACGGATATTAACTTTAATCTCGGGCTGGTCTTGTTACATCGTGGCAATTTCGTCGAGGCTCGTTCATGTTTTGAAGTCGTTGTCGAGGCACGGCCGGAAGACGCTGACGCTTATCATAATTTGGGTATGACCTGGCGCCGCGAACGTGGCAAGGAAGCGGCGGCCACGGCGATCGCGTCATTTCGCCGCGCCGTAGAGATCGATGGCGAAGACTGTGACTCTCTTCTTGAGCTGGCAGTGCTTCTGCGCGAGGAAGGGTGCCTTACGGATGCGTTGGCGACGTCGGAGCGTGTCATGAGAAGCAAGACTGCAGACGCGCGCGCGAACTATAATCACGGTTCAATTCTTCAGGAACATGGCCGATTCGAAGAGGCCACCCGATCGTTTCAACGCGCGATTGCCGCGGAGCCGCCTGACCTGAGAGCACATGATGCGCTTGGCTGTTCCTTGGCGGCGCAGGGCGATTTCGACGGTGCGATACGGGTATTCCGACGCGGTATTGAAGCGCAGCCGGACAATCATCGTATCACGCGTAACTTGAGAGACGCCTATTCGCGTTTAGTGCCCTCCTGGTACCTGCCGATGATCAACGATGGCGGTCGCAATGACGTCTATCAGGCCGCGATCGAGAAGACGGTCGGTCCAGATGACGTTGTTCTCGATATAGGTGCGAGCAGCGGACTTTTCGCAATGATCGCTGCCCGTGCTGGAGCTCGAGACGTCGTCGCTTGTGAGCCTTTGGGTCCTATGGCCGATATGGCGCGTCGCATAATCGCCCGAAACGGCTATGACGAGGTAATCTCTGTCTTTTCCAAGCAATCCGGTGAGCTCGCTGTCGGTGCGGAATTACCGGAACCGGCTAGTGTGGTTATCATTGAATCCCTTGACGTCACACTGATTGGGGAGGGTGGAATTCCGGCCATTCGTCATGCGGTGCGGCATTTGGCGCGCCCTGATGCCGTAGTCATTCCGCAAGCGGCACGCGTCTGTGGTGCGGTCGTGGAATGGCCGGGAGAGCGACCCATCAACCCGGTAAAGACTATTCGGGGCTTTGATTTCAGCGAATTTGACTTGTTCCGCAACCCCAATATGCATGTTCCCTTCGATGAGGAACGTGATGCCCACCGTACTTTGAGCGCCCCGTTCGAGTTCGCCAGTTACGATTTTCATCGTCCGCCCGACTATAGTGAAACGGATATCGTGGAAATATTGAATTTGTCTGCTCTGGAAACGGGGATGGCACACGCGGTCACCGTTTGGTTCGAACTCGATTTGGACAATGAGAATTCGTTTTCCACACGTCACGAAACAAATCTTAATCATTGGCACCAGACCATCCAGTTTCTCGACCGGGACCTCGCTGTTCGCAAGGGAGAGGAATTTCATCTCAAGGTGCGGCGGACGGATACCCAGTTCTGTTTTGAGGTTGCCCGGCCGGACATTGGCTAGGCTGAAACGATACCATTGCGGGATCGAAGGATCATGGAATACGTCGTTACCGCGCTGGTTTTTTATGTTGCTATCGTCGCCTTGCTATATGTGATCCAGCGGTCACTTCTTTATCCCCCCAATCAAAATATCCCCGCCCCGGTTGAATTCGGCGTTCCCGAAATGACCGCTCTACGTATCCCAACGGATGACGGGCTAGCGCTGTTGGCCTGGTGGCAGGCTCCGCACGATGTCAGGCGGCCGACGCTACTGGTTTTTCATGGAAACGCTGGGCATATCGGTGATCGCGCTCATAAGGTTCGGGAATATTTAGATCAGGGATACGGGGTTTTGCTGCTCAGTTACCGCTATAACGCGCAAACGGGTGGCGCGCCGAGCGAAGCCAATCTGTTCGCTGACGCGCGGACGGGGGTTGCGTTTCTCAGGCGCCAGGGAGTGCCGGACGACCGCATCGTCCTTTTTGGCGAATCGCTTGGTAGCGGCATTGCGGTTGCGATGGCTGCCGAATACCCTGTAGGGGCCTTGGTCCTGGAAGCGCCATATAGCAGCATGCCGGACATGGCACAGCATCATTATTGGTATGTGCCGTCCCGTTGGCTGGTGAAGGACAAGTTCGATTCGATGTCACGTATCGGGCAGGTTTCGGTGCCTACACTCGTCATTCATGGCGGGCAGGATACAGTGATTCCTGTCAAATATGGTCGCCGCCTGTTTGACGCGGCATCGGAACCGAAACAGGGGCACTTTCTGACGAAGGCTCGCCACAACGATCTGCTCGACCACGGTATGGCTACGCTCGTGATCCAGTTCCTGACTCGTTATCTGGAAGACTGATTACGCCTTCAGGGCTTCCAGCATTTGCGGCGTATCGACGTCGATCAAGACGCCGTCTTCGGTCATTTCTACTTCGCAGGTTAGTTCGTGATAGCCGTCGATCAGATGGCGCGCGCCTTGATCGCCGGTGATCTCCCGCATCTCGCCAAAGAAGCGCCGTGCCAATAATATTGGGTTGCCATGTTTGCCGTCGGAAGTTGGCACGCAGATCGCGCGACCTTCCAGTGGATCGAAAGCTGCGATTAGTCGGTCGATGACTCGCGTATTGACCCGAGGCATATCGCCCAAACAGATTATGGCGCCGTCTACATCTTTGGGCAGCGCATCAAGCCCAGCAATAAGTTACGTACTGAGACCGTCGGCGAAATTCGAGTTTTCCGCAAAGGAAAGGCCGAAACCGGAAAGAGCGCACCTGACCTTGTCTGCCTCGTGGCCAAGGACTGCCACTACGGGGGTAGCCTGCGAGCGAGTGACAATTTCGGCGACATGGGTCACCATTGGCTTGTCGTCGATTTCTGACAGTAATTTATTTTTGGCGCCCATGCGACGTGACTGTCCGGCCGCTAAGATGATGGCTGCGATTTTCGGTGCACTTGGCACGGCAGTCGTGATCGCCTCCGCACGGGGCAAGGGGCGCGCCGGAATTTCCTTGAGGAGCCCGCCGGCACCCATTGCCATTACGTCCTGTCCAGTGATCGCAATATCCGCGAACAGCCGTTGCAGGATCCAGTCCACACCGTTTAGCTTTGGTGAGCGGGCGCAGCCGGGCAAGCCCAGAATGGGAACCGATCCTGTATGGCCAAGTAGTAGCAGATTGCCCGGGTCAACCGGCATGCCGAAATGGTCGACAGTGCCACCGGAAGCAACGATCGCTGCCGGAATGACGTCGCGGCGATCGGTGATCGCTGACGCCCCAGCGATCAGCACCATCTCGCAGCCTTCGGCTAGTAGGAATTCGATCTCGGCCTGGATCGCGGCCGTCTCGTGGGCGCAGCGTCGTTCGGTTTTCAACTGCCCGCCGAGCGCCTCGACCCGTGTACGCAGCACCTGCGTCGTTTTATCGAGCACCGTTTCCTTGGTTCCGGGCAGACTTGTTTGCACCAGGCTAACAGTGTGAAAGTGGTAAGAGGCGATCTGCACAAGCCCTTCATGTACCGCTCCTCCTTGGGCCAGCATCTCGCAAGACGCGACGACTAATTCTGGGGTGGCGAAGGGTATAATCTTTACAGTGCCGACCATTTGACGCGGTTCCACTGGTGCCAAAGGCGGCAGTAGGGCTACGGTCGCGGACTCGTCGACCATATTGATTTGATCCAGCTGCAAGGGGTCGTACTCCACCAAACCTGCGGTTTCCGCATACAGGTTAACGCGGCCAGTGAACGCTGCCGATATCTCCAGATTGACGCCGGTAACGGCTTTCGCGATGCGTGCCGCTGCCGTGTCTTCGCTGACATCGTCGGCCTCTAATCGGGCCGCTATCACCGATTTGATGCCGGCATCACGGAGACTCGCTACATCGTTCTCAGACAAAGGACGGCCCTTTTTGAAGGAGACGTTACCGGTTCGGATACTGTGTGCAAGGATGGCGCCTGCGGCTTCATCAATCGGCGTGTCGCCGAACTTCATGCTGCCGAACGCTCCGGCCGGTGCAAAGTTTCGGTGATCTGGCCGACGATCGAAACGGCGATTTCGGCTGGTGATACCGCACCAATATTGAGCCCGACAGGTCCACGGATGCGGGCGAAATCATCGGGACCGAATCCTGCTTCGGTCAGTCGCTCCCGCCGCTTGCCTGCGGTTTTTCTGCCGCCGAGCGCTCCGATGTAAAAGGCATTTGATCGTAGGGCGACGTTTAGAGCCGGGTCGTCGAGTTTGGGATCATGGGTCAGGGTCACGACCGCCGTTCTTGAATCCGGCTTCAGGTTCTCCAAGGCTTCATCGGGCCAACGGCTATCGATATCTACATCCGGAAACCGCTCCGGCGTCGCCCAGGCACCGCGCGGGTCAATGACTGTGACGGCGTAGCCGGCAAGACGTGCGATTGGCACCAGGGGTTGCGAAATATGTACGGCGCCTACGATGATCAACCGACGTGGCGGATTGAACACTTGAATGAAAATGCGCCGTCCGCCCAATTCGAGCATCCGTCCCCGATCTTCGTTTTGGGCGCGCTCAGCCGCTTCGTTAATCTCCTGTGTTACCTCGATGTCGCCAGAACCTTCGCCTTCAATGGTCAGGGTCTCGGCACCGCTATCGAGATCGCTGAAGAGAAGCGCTGACTTGCCATTTTTCCGCGCTTCGTTTAGTGCCTTCAGAGTAGTCAGTTGCATACTGCTATATTCCCGTCGGTTCTATAGCTCAGTCCAGTTTCTCTACAAAGATTGAAATTTCACCGCCGCAGGCAAGGCCAACCTCCCAAGCCATCTCGTCGGTCACACCGAAATCGAGTACCCGTGTCTTGCCATCTTTCATTGCGCTTATCGCCTCAGTGACGACGGCCCCCTCGATGCAGCCGCCAGAGACGGAGCCGATAAACTGGCCGTCTCCGCGGATCGCTAGCCTACTACCGACCGGCCGGGGCGAGGAACCCCAAGTTGATACGACCGTGGCCAGTGCCACATCGCTACTATCTTCTTTCCATGCGGCGGCTCGTTCCAAAATATCATCATGATCTAACATTTGTGTATCTCTCATGCGGCCCTCCCGCGCCATTCAGCCATTTCTGCGCTATCCCGTGGTCCGGTTCGATTCAGCGCATCGGCCAGTTCCGTCAAGCTGTTCAGGTTATGGACCGGACGAAAGTCATCGACAAATGGCAATATTGCTTTCACCCCCAATGATTTGGGTTCAAACCGATCGTAGCGCAAGAGTGGGTTCAGCCAGATGAGGCGGCGACAGGAACCTTGCAGGCGGCGCATTTCCTTTGCTACTCCGTCACCGGCGTCACGGTCGAGACCGTCGGAGATGAACAAAATGACCGCGCCTTGGCCCAACACGCGCCGCGACCAGTGCTTATTGAAGTCGTGCAGGCAGGTGCCGATACGTGTGCCACCTGACCAATCGTTTACATTCTCGGCAACTTTTTCTAGCGCGATATCTATATCCTTATTGCGAAGGTATCGGGTGACGTTGGTGAGGTGAGTGCCAAATAGGAAGGTGTGGACCCGGTCGCGGTCGTTGGTCACCGCGTGCATGAAATGGGTCAGCATCCGTGAGTATCGATCCATCGATCCTGAGATATCGCAAAGGACGATAAGTGGTGGTCGCCGCCGGCGGCGATCGCGTTTAAGCAGGGGGATCGTATCGCCGCCGTCGCGGAGGGCGGCGCGCATTGTCGCCCGCATATCTACCGTTGGACCCGTTGGGTCGCGCTGAAAACGTCGCGTCGACACAGTTTCGATTGGCAACCGCATATGGCGCATTGCCCGGCGGGCCGCCTCAACTTCTTCGTTGGTCATCTTCTCAAAGTCTTTTTCACCAAGTACCTCCGTCCGGCTCCAGCTCATCGCGGCGTCAAAGATGACCTCAGTTTCCTTTTCCTGCTCTTCGTCCTGCGAGGCCTCGTTGCCGGCCAGCGCGGCGGCGACGCGGGGAGATAGTGTTTCCTCCGGGGCAGCTGCCTCGTTACTGAAGGAGGGTAAGACCAGTGACATCATTCGTTCCAGGATCTTCGGATTACGCCAGAAGACATGAAACGCCTGGTCGAATAGCTCCCGCTCGTTGCGCCGACTGACGAATACCGCATGCAGGCTCCAGTAGAAATCCTCGCGGCTTTTCAAACCGGTGGTCTGGACTGCATGGATCGCATCTAAAACTCTTCCGGGCCCGACCGGTAGGCCTGCGGCGCGAAGGGCGCGCCCGAAATGCATGATGTTGGCGGCGATCAATCCGCCATCGGCCGGCGAAATAGCGTTCACTCGGCAACTCCTGCCAGTTCAGCGTTCACCTCGTTAAGGATACGGCTCGCCTCGCTTCCCTGAATTTTGGCGATGTCGTCCTGGTATTTTAGTAATGTACCCAGCGTGTCGTTGATGCTATCTGGATCGAGGGTCAGTTTGTCGAGTTGTGTCAATGCCTCAGCCCAGTCGATCGTCTCGGCCACGCCCGGGAGCTTGAACAAATCGATATCGCGCAGGTTTTGGACGAAACTGACGATTTGGCGCGATAGGTCTGCAGGTGCATTGGGTGCTTTGATCGCTAAAATTTCCATCTCGCGGTCGGCATTCGGATAATCGACCCAATAATAGAAGCATCGCCGTTTCAATGCGTCGTGAATTTCCCGTGTTCGATTAGAGGTGATGATGACCAGCGGCGGTTCGTCAGCCGCTATTGTACCGATTTCTGGGATTGTGATCTGGAAGTCGGAAAGCAATTCGAGAAGGTAGGCTTCAAAAGGTTCGTCTGTCCGATCGAGTTCGTCGATTAGCAGAACCGGCGGCCCGCTCGCCGAGGGTTCCAATGCCTGAAGCAGAGGCCGTTCGATTAAAAACTTCCTCGAGAAAATATCGCCCTCAAGCGCTGCGCGATCCCGGTCGCCGACGGCTTCCGCCATACGAATCTCTACCATCTGTAACGCGTAGTTCCACTCATACACGGCGGACGAGGCATCCAAACCCTCATAGCATTGCAAACGCAAAAGCCGACGTCCTAGCGTCTCGGACAACACCTTGGCGATCTCCGTCTTGCCGACACCCGCTTCGCCTTCGAGAAAGAGTGGCCGCTTCAAGCTAAGAGACAGGTAGAGTGCCGTCGCAAGGCTGCGGTCCGCCACATAATTCCCGCGAGCCAGCAGCGCATGGGTGTCTTCGACGGACTGGGGTAGGTCCATTAGATATCGCCTATTTATTCATCGTTTGTAAGGGGTAGGACGCTTACTTGCGCTTTCATCCGCCATCATTGTCCTGATAGTAAGTGCTTCTTGGGGCTTGGATCTTCACTGCAGGTGAGTATCCCACTAAGAGTACGTATGCTGCGCCAACCAAGTCACTTTTTGCCAACGAAAGTTTGAATGAAAGATTCATGACGTGAATATGACGATTTTGCGCTGCAAATGCCAGAAATTCGAGCGGATCATGGCTTGTCTTCGAACCGCTCCAGGCCGGACAGAATAGGTTTCGGCCTTCGACCTCGAAGTGAAAAGCAGACCTTGTCTGCGCATCCTCGTTCTTGGTCAAACAAACCTAGTCGATTTTAAATCTTCACTGATCTTCAGGAATAGCTTCATTCTTTGGTTATCTGAGGGAAAGAAAGGCCGCCCGACTTTGGTTTGTATCGGTAAGGGTCGCGGACCGAGATGCTCCAGATTTCCTTGCAAAACGCAACCTCACCATCCTTAATCGCGACAGGGGTTTCTCTGTTGAGCATGCCGATTGATGCATTGCAGGAATCAAGTTTTCGTCACGCTGCAGACTTGTCTGCATTGATCTATAATTAATTGTTATATAACATATATTTACCTCTAAGTTTTGCATTATGATCTGAATGTATTGTGACGCTATGCGCTATCTTTAGCGCGCCAACGAAGCAATGTGACAACGTTGCGAATGTGGCGAGGCGCTTTAACGCCACGCCACATTGGAACGCGTTTAACGTGGATTAGCCGCAGGCAGTCACTGCCCGTTTGGCCATCACGCCGATCAGATGAGCGCGGTATTCCGCGCTGCCATGGATGTCGGAGTTGAGATTTGCGTCGGAAACCGCAACGTTGGCGATTGCATCGGCCGAAAAATTGTCGTTGAGCGCCTGCTCCATTTCGGTCATGCGGAAAACACCGTCTTGTCCAGCACCAGTAACCGCGACGCGAACACCGCCGGACGTTTTAGCGACGAAGGCGCCGACGAGAGAGAACCGGCTCGCCGGCTGCGGGAATTTCATGTACGCCGCCTTTTCCGGATTTGGGAAGCGCACCGCAGTGATGACCTCTCCAACGTCCAATGCTGTCTCGAACAAGCCCTGGAAAAAGTCGTCAGCGGAAATCTCACGATTGTTGGTCACGACCGTGGCACCGAGGCCGAGTACTGCACCTGGGTAGTCTGCCGCTGGGTCATTGTTGGCAATTGAGCCACCGATGGTGCCGCGATGGCGGACCTGCGGGTCGCCAATCATACCAGCGAGGTCTGCTAGTGCAGGAATCGCGCCTTGGACGGCGTTGGAGCCGTTGACTTCCGCATGGGTCGTAGTCGCGCCGACCGTTACCGTGTCACCTTCGACGCTGATGCCACTTAACTCGCCGATCTGGGATATGTCGATCAGGTCGGACGGTCGGGCCAAGCGCTGTTTTAGGGTCGGTAGGAGTGTGTGGCCTCCGGCCAAAAACTGGCCATCCTCCGCCGCCTGCAAAGCGCTGACCGCATCGGCGAGGGAGGCAGGCCTTTTATAGTTGAACTCATACATATTATCTTACCTCCTTACTCGGCCGCCAGTGCGGCGCTTTGAATGGATTGCCATACGTTGGATGCGGTCGCGGGCATCGGCACGCTGCGCACGCCCATATCCCAAAGTGCATCGACGACGGCATTGATTGTCGCTGCCGGAGCGGCAATGGCGCCGGCCTCGCCGCAGCCCTTGACCCCAAGTGGGTTTAGGGGTGAGGGAACTTCGGTCATGCCCACACCTATGCTGGGCACGCTGTCCGCTCGCGGCATCGTATAGTCCATGAAGGAGCCGGTTACGAGCTGGCCGGCACTGTCATAGACGCAGCCTTCTAAAAGGGCCTGGCCGACACCTTGCGCAACACCGCCATGCACCTGTCCCTCGACGATCATCGGGTTGATTACTGTGCCGAAATCGTCAACGGCGGTGTAGTTCGTAATCTCGACTGTTCCCGTATCCGGATCGATTTCGACTTCGCAGATATGTGTGCCTGCCGGGAATGAAAAATTGAGTGGATCATAAAATGCACTCTCGTTCAGGCCTGGCTCCAGATCTTCTGGATAGTTGTGCGGGACGTAGGCTGCGAAGGCGACTTCACCGATGCTCATTGCCTTATCAGTGCCTGCGACGGTGAAATTGCCGTCTGCGAACTCAATGTCGTCTTCTGACGCTTCGAGAATGTGGGCCGCGATTTTCCGGCCCTTGTCGATGATTTTATCGGCTGCCTTGCACAGGGCGGAACCGCCAACGGCTGCAGAGCGCGAGCCATAGGTGCCCATACCGAATAGAACCTTGTCGGTATCGCCATGAACTACTTCGACGTTTTCGACTGGCACGCCGAGGCGCGAAGCAACTATCTGTGCGAATGTCGTCTCATGTCCCTGACCGTGAGAATGCGAGCCGGTAAAGATCGTAACGCTACCGGTCGGGTTGAACCGCAAATGTCCCGATTCCCAAAGCCCGACGCCGCCACCAAGTGCGCCGACCGCAGCCGATGGCGCGATGCCGCAGGCCTCTATGTAGGATGAGAAGCCAATTCCACGTTTTTTGCCGTTGCTCTCGGACTCTGCCTTGCGTTGAGCGAAGCCAGCATAGTCGGCCCGGCTCAGTGCCTCGTCCAGCGCCCGCGGATAATCGCCGCAATCATATTGCTGGATCACCGGCGTTTGGTAGGGAAAGGCGTCTGCCGCAATCATGTTTTTACGGCGCAGTTCCGCCGGGTCTGTACCCAATTCCTTAGCCGCCTGCTCGACCAGGCGTTCTATGACAAATGTCGCTTCCGGACGACCGGCACCCCGATAGGCATCAACCGGCGTTGTGTGCGTGAAGACTGCTTGCACGTCGCAATAAATTGCCGGCGTGGTGTATTGGCCAGCTAGCAGTGTTGCGTAAAGGTAGCTTGGTACGCAGGTCGCGAAGGTCGATAGATAGGCACCCATATTGGCAACCGTGTTTACCCGAAGTCCTGTGAACTTGCCGTTCGCATCGAGTGCCAGTTCCGCTTTAGTGACGTGATCCCGTCCATGTGCGTCACTTTGGAAAGATTCACTGCGTGCTGCAGTCCATTTGATTGGTCGATTAACCTTGCGGGAGGCCCAAAGGCAGACGGTTTCTTCAGCATAGATGAAAATTTTCGACCCGAACCCCCCGCCGACATCGGGCGCGACAACACGCAGCTTATGTTCCGGCGCGACCTGATTGAAGGCGGACAGGACCAGCCTCGTGACGTGCGGGTTCTGGCTCGTTGTGTAGAGCGTGAAACTCTCGTTGCCCGGATCGTATTGGCCAATCGCTGCCCGTGGCTCGACTGCATTAGGGATTAGGCGATTGTTGACAATCTCTAGTGATGTAACATGGGCGGCGGCGTCAAACGCGGCATCGGTCTCCGCCTTCTCGCCAATCTCCCAGTCATAACAAAGATTGCCCGGCGCATCATCATGCACTTGCGGTGCACCGTGCCGCAGCGCCTCTCCGGCAAAAGCGACGGCGGGGAGTTCCTGGTAGTCAACGTTGACCTGTTCCGCGCCGTCCTTGGCTTGCTCCAATGTTTCGGCGATGACGATCGCGACCGCGTCACCGACATAGCGCACCGTATCGACGGCAAGTGCCGGGTGGGCTGGCGCATTATGGTCTTCACCGTTCTTGCTTTTAATCAGCCAACCGCAAATTAGTGGGCCAACTCCGTCATCGGCAAGATCCTGGCCGGTGAAAACGGCAAGCACGCCGGGTGCATTTTGTGCGCTGGACGTATCGATGCCGTTAATCTTCGCATTTGCGTGCGGTGAGCGCACAAAACTGGCATAGGCTTGGCCCGATCGACTGATGTCATCGAGATAATTGCCATTGCCGGTGAGAAAACGGTAATCCTCCTTGCGGCGCACCGAGGCGCCAATTCCCTCGCTGGTCATCGCATTCTCTCCCTGTCCCTATTCGGGATGTTAGCCGCGCATAGCCTCTGCGCCGGCTTTTATGGATTTGACGATATTGTGGTAGCCGGTACATCGGCAGATGTTGCCTTCCAGCCACTCACGGATTTCCTGTTCGCTTGGATCCGGGTTTTCTTTCACCAGGTCTACCGCGCTCATGACCATGCCGGGCGTGCAAAAACCACATTGCAAGCCGTGGTTTTGGCGGAACGCTTCCTGCATTGGATGCAGTTCTCCGTCTGTGGCAAGGCTTTCAATGGTTTTGACTTCAGCGCCTTCACATTGGACGGCAAGCTGAGTGCAACTCTTTACGGACGTTCCGTTGATGTGGACGACACAGGCACCGCATTGGCTGGTATCGCAGCCGACATGCGTTCCGGTCAATCTGAGGTTTTCGCGGATAAATTGAACGAGCAAGGTGCGGGGTTCGACTTCCCCCGATACCGCCTTGCCGTTCACCGTCATGGATACGGTGACAGGCATTCCTAACCCTCCCTGGCCCGTACGGGTGTCTCCCGACGGGGTTCGTTGGCTTGTCTCAGCGGGACTGACAGAGGTTCTGCCGCCCACGGGCCGAGTTTGCTTTCGTGCGGCGGTTAGGTCAAGAGAACTCGGTATTTCGAAGGTGGTTGTTACTAAAGTTCTGTAATGTATTTGAAGGTTGCAATTAAAATCAGGATCACGCAGACCGCTCCGCTGATCCAAGTCATTGGACTGTAACCTTTCCAACGCCGACCGTAAGGGTCGCGCTCCGGCTTTGCCGATGCTGGCGCCACGTCGGGTTCCTGTATGTCTTCTGTATTGGCCTCAGGATCCGATGGCGTTTCATCCTCTGCTTCCACGGAGACATGCGCGGCAAATGCATTGAAGAACTCGCCAGACAGTTTTTTCGCTGATGCGTCAATTAGTCGAGAACCGATCTGCGCGAGTTTACCACCGACCGTCGCATCAACGGTGTATTGCAGAATAGTACCACCATCTTGAGAATCGGTGAGTGCAATCTGTGCACCACCCCTGGCAAATCCAGCCGCACCGCCCTTGCCCTCGCCGGAGATACGGTAACCGTTTGGGGCATCGATTTCACTCAAGGTAACCGAACCGTTAAACTTAGCTTTAACCGGCCCGACCTTCGCGGTGACGGTCGCAGTCATTTCCGTATCGGAGGTTTTTTCCAACGTTTCGCAGCCGGGAATGCAAGCTTTCAGTACTTCCGCGTCGTTCAGCGCATCCCAAACCGCTTGTCGCGGGGCCGGAATAGTATGTTCGCCTGACATCTCCATGGCGTCGCTCCACCCTTGAGTTCCTATTCGCAGCGCCGCCGCTCTAAGCCGCACGCCTGTTAACGAATTGTGGCGTTCTAAGGTAATATTCTCCTCAGGGCAAACAAGGAGAGCGTTTGAACCATCGTGCTATCGGCATAGACTGGATCTTGTTGCAAAGCGGTGCCTTGGTTTGTCCAGAAAGCACGCTGCGATAATAGTTATCTGAATTACAAAATGGTGCAACGGCTGGTATGGTTAATACGGATCAAGGCACGCCTGTAATGTTTAGCGAACCGCAGCACAACTAAACCGTTGCCGGCGTCTATGACCTTTGGTTTGCAGTCGCCGAAGACCAAAAACCTCCCAAATTCTCTTGAGGTGAGAAAATCGATTTGTTCTTAGCTGGTTAGCTGTTACTCCCGCGTAGGGTCTAGGCTAAATAGTCTGCTATGAACGTGTTTCCTATTTTATAATCGTAGTTTCCAAGGCGGCGCGTTCGATAGCATTCCAATCGTATCCAACTCCGAAGCCTGGCCCGTCTGGCACTCTGACGCAGCCGTCTTCGTCGACGCAGTCGAGTTGGTCGGAATAGCCTCCGGTGTAAAAGGGCAAGGACCAGGCGTTTGGGCAGTCGGGATGGACAAGGTTCACTTCGTAGTAGTTAGCGTTGCGACACGCTGCCATCAGATGCCGCATGGCTGGACCGCAGGAGTGAATTTCAACATCCATGCCTAGCCCCTCGGCAGCAACAGCCACCTTGTGGCAGCCAGTCAACCCGCCGTCATAGTCCGGGTCCGCGCGGCCGAAGTCGGTTGCTCCAGAAACCATGATGTCAGTTGTTGTTTCTAAATTACGAACAAATTCAGTTATTAATAAAGGTGTATTGATATTTTTCTTTAGTGTTGTGTGACCATGAATAGAAATGCCGCCATCGGAATAGGGGTCCTCTAGCCAGTACAGATCGCACTCGTCGCACACCTTGCCGATCCGGATCGCGTCGGCCAGCGTCTTGGGTTGGCCAGAGGCGTCGTACATGATCGCCATCTTACCGCCGACACGTTTGGTGACCGCGCGGATCATTTCTGATTCCTCCGCTACGTTACCTGACCATCCATGCATTTTGTAGGCACGGTAGCCAAGCTCATAGCATCGTTCAGCAAAATCGGCATAGGCCTCTGGACTGGACAGGCCTTTGGGGTGGCGGTCGCCATGAATTGTACTGGCATAGGCCGGCAGCCGGTCACGATGGCCACCCAACAACTCGGCTACCGGTGCATTATAATGCTTACCTGCGAGGTCCCACAGCGCGATATCCAGCGCGCCAATTCCCACCTCTCCAATATGTTTGGTCATGCCGCGCAAAACTCGATAGTGGCGTTCGCGTTGCAGTGCCGGCTTGCCGATCAGCGAATGACTAAGGGCTTCGCAGGCCGACTTTATAACTTTTGCCCGCCCCCGGCCGGGGACGTATTCACCGACAACACCATTATCAGCATAGACGCGCATCCCGAAGCGGATTTGCGGATCGGCGCGGCCCGGCGAATAGGCGATACCAAAGCCCGCTGGATCGGTCGTCATGTTCTCGACCTTGATCTCAAAGACTGTGAATTCTATCCGCTCGATCTTAGGCGTATCGGCCATAAAGTTCCCTGCTTAATCAGTTGTAACGGTTCTTAATCTCCGCCTTTCCGTAGCCGTCTTGGTGGAAGTAGTTGGCTTGGTAAAATTCGCGGATCAGGTCAGCATAGAGAGCCGGTTCGTACTTCGTTGGATGCGCTTCATCTACGCAGCCTGGGGCGACCTTGATCAATCTTTTAACGTTCGGGCTATGGAAATAGGCCAAGGAATAGCGATCGGTATCGCCTTCTACGATGACACCGTGCGCCGTAGACAAAAACCGATCGTTTGACATCCGCCGGATCATGTTGCCGATGTTGACCAAAAAGGTGCCGGGAATTACTGGAGGCGCTAGCCATTCGCCGGACGGCATTCGGATCGCCAGACCCGGCGTGTTGTCGCGGGCCAGGATTGTCATAAAGGAGTTGTCCGTATGTGGTCCGGTGCCAAAATCATTGTCCTCTACCTGCGTCGGTGGGTAATGCAGAAGGCGCAGCTTGGCGTTGTTCTCGTTGGCGAAATCTTCTTCAAGGTAGTCCGGGGGCATCCCTAGCGCGACCGAGAACGCTGGAACAAGTCGCTGGCCCAGATCGTTCAGGGCCTGAAAATAGGCCATAATTCCTTCACGGAACCCGGGTAATTCTTCCGGCCAGTAGTTGCCGCCGCGCAACGGTATGCGTGCGATGACATCCGGATGGTCCGGCCCTCGGTCATGGGTGATGAAAAAGGATTCGTTTTGGTTTGGCTTGGTAGCTTTGTGGACCGTCGAGTGTTTTTGAACGCTCTCATTCATCGGCAGATAGCCAACATTGTGCTTATCAAGCGGTAGTTTTTGCTTTTCCAATAGCGGCAGTGCGTGGAAGCGCCGCGACTGTTCGAACGCGTTTTTGATTAATTCTTCGGATATGCGGTGGTTCGAAATATAGAAAAACCCAATTGTTTCGCAGGCATGCCTAATTTCGTTGGCGAGGCGTGCCAGGGCGTCTTCCCGCCCCTCGAGATAGGGACCCAGGTCAAGAATGGCTAGTTGTGCCAACGCGGCATCGTGATCCAACGGCGCTTTTTCCTGAAAGAGGTGCATAAAAAAAATCCAGATTTTTTGCTTTTCTCACGCTTAGCCTAGCGCAGAAGGGCTGCAGGGTGAAATTTGCGATCTATTGATTTAAAAAAAATCGCGATAAAATATTGGCGTGCCCGGAACGCTTCGGCATACTTACATTAAGTCGCGCCGGAAATTGTCAATGTGCGCTTTGATAGAGTTGTGGGGGCGGGTTTTGAAGCACGTTGTCGCGCTGGGGGTTACGCTTTACGTAACTTGGTTGGTACTTTCTGGCGTCTATCAGACATTTTGGTTCGTTCTCGGGGTGATCTCTTGCGCGATCTGCGTGGGCATCGCGCTACGTATGGATGTTGTTGACCGCGAGACCTACCCGGTTCATCTGTCTAAATTTCTGCCGCGCTATTGGCTTTGGCTGATCAAGGAGATTGTGCTCGCTAATATTGATGTCACGAAGCGAATCCTATCACCGCGTCTGCCTGTAAATCCGCAGTTATTCCGCGTGAAAGCCTCGCAGCGCAACGATCTTTGCAAGGTAATTTATGCCAATTCGATCACCCTAACTCCAGGTACCGTTACCGTGGATATTGATGGCGATGAGTTTGTTGTGCACGCGCTCAGCAATGCGACGAAGGACGATTTGGAGTCCGGAGAAATGGATCGCCGGGTTTCGGCACTGGAAGGGCCGGCATGATGTTCGCCGCTGCCACCGCGGCGCTTTGCGTCGCAATGCTATTGGCACTGTTTCGGGCGTTGTTGGGGCCGACATTGTTCGACCGTGTCTTGGCGGTGAATTCTTTCGGTACCAAGACTGTGCTGATGATTGCGATATTGGGCTTTCTCACGGATCGTCCGGATTTCATGGATATCGCGTTGCTATACGCATTGATCAATTTTGTAGGAACGCTAGCGGTCTTGAAGTTTTTCCGCTACGGGAATTTCGCGCAGTCTGGTAGTCGGGCGCCGGAAGGCGAGAGGGATTGATGGTCACGCTTCTCGACATCATTTCTGGCATACTTCTGGCCGGTGGTTCGTTCTTCATCCTCGTCGGTGGTATTGGGCTGATCCGGCTACCTGATTTTTACGCTCGCATGCATGGCGCGGGCGTCACCGATACGCTGGGTGCTGGGCTGTTCATAGCTGGGCTGATGATACAGGGCGGTTTGTCCCTAATTACTGTCAAACTTCTGTTGATCCTGGTGTTTTATTTCTTCGCCAGCCCGACTTCTTCTTACGCCTTGGCAAACGCGGCACTGTCGCAGGGTGAAAAACCTTGGAGCCGTGACAACCAGGCCGATATTGGGAAGGGGGACACGTCATCGAAAACGTAGTCGATATGGTTGTCCTCAGCTTCATGGTGTTGACGGTTTTCCTGATCATCCGCCTGCATAATTTGTTCGCCATAGTCATGCTGAGCGGAATTTATAGTCTGCTCGCCGCGACCTTCTTCGTCGTCGTCGACGGGGTGGATGTGGCGTTCACGGAAGCCGCTGTTGGTGCCGGTATTTCCACTGTGCTGATGCTGGGGGCACTGTCCCTATGCGGACGGCGTGAAAAGGTGCCGGATCAAAAGACTTGGTTGCCCTTACTCGTGGTTTTAGTAACCGGTGCGACTCTGGTCTATGGCACCTTGGACATGCCGAATTACGGAGATCCGCAAGCGCCTGTTCACCAACATGTCGCGCCGCGCTACATCGAGAAATCACTGGAAGAAACCAGCGTCCCTAACATGGTAACCGCCGTCCTCGCTAGCTATCGTGGCTATGATACCTTGGGCGAAGTGACGGTGATCTTTACAGCCGGAATTGGCGTAATGGTCCTCTTGAGCCGGCTTAGAATTGGCCGTCGCAAAGAAGATGAGGACGTCGTATGAGACATCATCTCGTCGTTCGTGTCGTTTCCAAGTTGTTGATCCCTTTCATCCTGTTGTTTGGACTTTACGTGCAGTTCCATGGTGATTTTGGACCTGGTGGCGGATTTCAGGCCGGGGTGATATTCGCTGCGGCTTTTGTACTGTACGCGTTGGTTTATGGGCTCGATAACGCGAAGCGGATCATTCCTGAGAAGTACATTCGCGCGGGCGTGGCGCTCGGCGTACTGATTTTTGGCGGAACGGGCGTCGCCTCGCTGCTGATGGGAGGCAATTATCTTGACTATTCCGTTCTCGCTGCGGAAGCACCGAAGGGACAGCATATCGGTATCTTCGTCGTCGAATTCGGAGTCGGCCTGACCGTCGCATCGGTCATGATCGTCATTTTCTTCGCCTTCGCTGGACGCGACCACAAGATCGACGAGATGGAGGAATAGACGGCGATGGAGTGGCCCGGCCTCTATAATTACTGGATCGTCATCTTCCTGATGATGTCAGGCCTGTACATTGTCATGGCGAGGGCTAATCTGATCAAGAAGATGGTGGGGCTCAGTATTTTCCAAGCCTCTGTCTTCATCTTTTATCTTACCATGGGCAAAGTCGCCGGCGGTACGGCGCCGATCGTCATCCCCGGCGCTTCAGCCTATTCTAACCCGTTGCCGCACGTTTTAATCCTCACTGCGATTGTCGTTGGCGTGGCGACCCTAGCGCTGGGTCTCGCTCTCATCGTGCGCATCAAGGAGGCCTACGGCACGATTGAGGAAGACGATTTCGAAAAGCGGGAAAACGCCACGTGATCGCCGCTCATCTCCCTGCCTTGCAGATCGTGGTGCCGTTATTGTCGGCGCCACTCTGCGTGCTGCTTGTCAAGGGGCGACTGGCCTATGGGCTTGCGGTGATTGTCTGCTGGACGGCCTTCGCAATTTCCATCCTGCTGCTGGGACAGGTGCTTGAAGGTGGCGTAATCTCCTACCGGCTCGGCGGTTGGGCGCCACCCTGGGGCATTGAATTACGGGTCGACGCAGTCAATGCCTATGTATTGCTCATCGTGACGGCGATTAGCGCGCTGGTCATCAGCTACGCCCAACCTAGCGTGGCACGAGAAATAGGGGCCGGACGTGAGACCCTATTCTACACCAGCTACTTGCTGTGCTTAACCGGATTGCTTGGCGTTACGATTACGGGTGATGCCTTCAATATCTTCGTGTTCCTTGAGATCTCCTCACTATCGTCCTACGTCCTGATTAGTCTTGGCACGGATCGGCGCGCCCTGACCGCATCCTTCCAATACTTGATCTTCGGCACGATCGGCGCGACCTTCTTTCTGATCGGCGTGGGGTTGATCTATCAAGCGACCGGCACGCTCAACATTGCCGACATGGCAAACCGGGTTGAGCCGTTGGGTGAAAGCCGGACAGTCCAAGCGGCCTTCGCCTTCATGGCGGTGGGGCTGGCGATAAAGGCAGCGCTATTCCCGCTTCACTCCTGGCTCCCGAACGCCTACGCTTTCGCCCCGTCGGTGGTGACGGCGTTCCTGGCGGCTACCGCGACCAAAGTATCGGTCTACGTGCTGATCCGGACCTATTTCACGATATTTAGCCCGGAGTTTTCCTTCGAGGTAATGTCGCTCGGGCCCGTGCTAATGGCGCTGTCCGTTGCTGCGATGCTGATCGGCTCGACAATCGCCATATTCCAAGATGACATCAAACGTTCATTTGCCTATTCCAGCGTGGCACAGATCGGCTACATGGTGCTCGGCATCGCCTTTGCGACGGTACTGGGAGTGACCGGGGGCATGTTGCATTTGTTCAACCATGCGCTGATGAAAGGAGCGCTGTTCCTGGCGCTTGGTTGTCTATTCTGGCGTGCTGGCTCCGTGACCATCGACGCGATGCAGGGACTCGGCAAACGCATGCCCTGGACTATGGCGGCAATTGTCGTCGGTGGGCTCAGCTTAATCGGCGTTCCGCTCACCGCCGGGTTCATCTCGAAATGGTATCTTCTGCTTGCGGTGATCGATAGTGGATTGTGGTGGATCGCTATCTTTATACTGGTCTCTTCCCTTATGGCGATCGTCTATGTCTGGCGCCTGGTTGAGGTGGCCTATTTGCAGCCGGCACCAGAAGGGGCCCCCAGCGGTGAGGCGCCGCTGGCAATGCTGATCCCCACATGGGTGCTGGTTCTGGCGAATATTTACTTCGGTGTCGATACACGGGTCAGTATCGGTGTTGCTACTGAAGCGGCCAAGTTCCTTTTGGGAGCCGGGTCATGAGCGCCTCCGACCTGATCCTACTCGCGCTTGCAATCCCGCTGATCGGCGCGGTTCTTATCTTGATGTCGGACGGACGGCCGAACCAGCGTGAGCTGGTCACTTTGACGACCGCCGTTTCGCTCTTCACCGTTGTCGTATCGCTGGTATCAGGGGTGTTTAATGGGGAACGGCCCGCCGTATCCCTGGTTGAGATCCTGCCGGGACTAGATATTCGCTTCGAGATCGAGCCGCTTGGCATGATGTTCGCTTGTATCGCCTCCGGTTTGTGGATCCTCAATTCGCTCTATTCGATCGGTTATATGCGTGCGAAGAAGGAGCATTCGCAGACCCGGTTTTATGCCTGTTTCGCCATTGCCATCTTCGGCGCTTTGGGCGTGGCGACTGCGGGCAACATGATGACCTTATTCATCTTCTACGAGGTGCTAACGGTCTCTACTTATCCGCTGGTCGCTCATCACCAGGACGCCGAAGCGCGCCGGTCGGGTCGGGTTTATCTGGGCATCCTGCTCGGTACCTCGATCGGCCTCCAACTCGTCGCCATCATTTGGACCTGGTATGCGACCGGTACGCTCGATTTCCGCGATGGCGGTATTCTGAGCGGCCATCTCGAAGGACCGTTGGTCGGTCTGATGCTGCTACTCTATGTATACGGTATTGGTAAGGCGGCGCTAATGCCGCTTCATCGTTGGCTGCCGGCGGCGATGGTGGCGCCCACCCCTGTTAGCGCCTTGTTACACGCGGTTGCCGTCGTCAAAGCAGGCGTTTTTACCGTACTCAAAGTCATCGTCTACATCTTCGGGGCGGAGTTCCTGCGCGAGTCGGGTACCGGTGACTGGTTAATGTATATAGCCGGCGCGACCGTCCTACTGGCGTCTTTTATTGCGATGACAAAGGACAACCTCAAAGCGAGATTGGCCTATTCCACGGTGAGCCAACTTTCCTACGTGATCCTCGGTGCAGCTCTGTTTTCGCCATTGAGCATCGTCGGCGCAGGCATGCATATCGCCATGCATGCGGTCGGCAAGATCACGCTATTCTTCTGCGCTGGTGCGATCTATGTCGCTTCGGGGAAGACGGAAATTAGCGACATGAAAGGCATCGGCCGCGTCATGCCGGTGACATTGTTCGCCTTCTTTGTCGGCGCCTTAAGCGTAATCGGGCTGCCGCCGCTCGGCGGATCGTGGAGCAAGTACTATCTAGCGCTTGGCGCCTACGAGGCGGGCGAGCTGGTTTTCATCGGCGTGCTGATGGTCTCATCGCTGCTAAACGTGGCCTATCTGCTGCCGGTGGTTGGCCGCGGATATTTTAGCCGACCGGAAGGCGATTCAGGCGAGAAGCCGGTGATCAAGGAAGCGCCGATGTTCTGTCTAGTGCCACTTTGCCTCACGGCGTGCGGCTGCCTGGTGATGTTCTTCTACGCCGACCAGCTTTACCAGCTGTTGCGGCCGATTGGGGGAGGCTGACATGACCGACGGGAAAGACGATGGTAAGACCTACTGGCTCGATAAAGACGGCAGCGTCGACAAGATTTGGTACGCGCTGCTGATCTTGTGCTTCGTGCTGACATCAGCCGATCTGTTCTACGAGAAACATCCGCATTTTGAGATTGAAAAGTGGTTCGGCTTCTACTCTGGATTTGGCTTTGTGTTTAGCGTCGGCTTGGTTCTGGGGGCAAAGGAGTTGCGCCGGATTCTGATGCGCAAAGAAGACTATTACGATGATGATTGAGCATTTGTCGCCCGGCCTGATCCTGGTCATCGGGGCCTTTCTTGTGCCAGTACTGCGGGGGCATTGGCGCGCCGCCTATATGTTGCTGCTACCGATACTGTGTGGTTGGCAGATGCTCAACTTGGAGCCCGGTGACCACAGCACATTCAACGCTTTTGATTATCCGCTGGTCATGCTGCGGGTCGACAAACTCAGCCTCATCTTTGGTTACATTTTTACGATCGCCAGTTTCCTCAGCATCATCTACGCACTACATGTGAAGGATACCGTGCAGCAGGTCGCGGGCCTGTCTTATGCGGGCGCGGCGATTTGCGCCGCCTTCGCTGGTGACCTGATCAGCCTGTTTGTGTTCTGGGAGCTAACCGCGATTACCTCCGTCTTCCTGATCTGGGCTGCGCGCAGCGAGCGTGCCTTCCGTACCGGCATGCGATACCTTGTAATTCAGGTTGGCTCCGGTGTGTTGCTGCTTTCAGGCGCGATTCTGATCATCGGTGATACTGGTTCTGTCACCTTTGACAAAATTGGACTCGACAGCTTGGGCGGCAAGCTGATCCTGATCAGCTTTGGCATCAAGGCGGCTTTCCCGCTGCTTCACAACTGGCTGCAGGACGCCTATCCAGAAGCGACCGTTACCGGCACGGTGTTCCTCAGCGCCTTTACCACCAAACTTGCGATCTACGCCTTGGCGCGGGGCTTTCCGGGCACCGAGATGCTAATTTGGATTGGCGCCACGATGACTGCGTTCCCGATTTTCTTCGCGGTTATTGAAAACGATCTGCGTCGGGTGCTGGCCTACAGCCTGAACAATCAGCTGGGCTTCATGGTCGTTGGCATAGGGATCGGCACGGAACTAGCTCTGAATGGCGCCGCCTCGCACGCTTTCGCGCACATTTTGTACAAGGCGCTCTTGTTTATGTCGATGGGCGCGGTGTTATACCGTGCAGGCACGGCGAACGGTTCAGACCTTGGCGGGTTGTACAAATCCATGCCGTGGAGCACCACCTTCTGTATTATCGGTGCAGCGTCGATCTCCGGTTTTCCGCTGTTTAGTGGCTTCGTTACCAAATCTATGATCCTGACCGCTGCTGCGGATGAGGGGTATTGGGTCACTTGGACGATCTTGCTGTTCGCGTCGGCGGGCGTCTTTCACCATTCAGGCATAAAGATCCCGTATTTCGCCTTCTTCGCGCACGATTCGGGCAAACGAGTGCAGGAAGCGCCCCTAAACATGCTGATCGCAATGGGGTTGACTGCCTTCCTGTGTATCTTCATTGGCATTAATCCCGAGCCGCTCTATGCGATCCTGCCCTATTCGGTGAATTACGTGCCGTATACGACCTCGCACGTGATTACTATGTTGCAACTGCTGGCCTTTGCGGCGCTCGCGTTCGCGGTTCTCAACCGCTACGGCTACTACCCTCCGGAACTGCGTTCGACCAATCTCGATACGGATTGGATCTACCGGCATGTAATTCCGCGTGTAGTTGCCCGGTTCCTGACGAGCCTAGTGCAGGCGTGCAACGAACTGAGGCGTTGGCGGTCGGCACTGGCGACCTATCTACTGGCACGCGTTTTCCACTATCACGGCCCGCGCGGCATTCTGGCGCGCACATGGGCGATCAGTGGCGCGGCGGTTTGGGTAGTGGTGTTGCTCGGCGGCTATTTGCTGGTCTATTACCTCTGAGCGCTTGTAAACGGTGCGATCCTCTGCCGTTACCGGAAAACCAGTCTTTATGAACCACGCCAGCCTGTACATTTCGCCTGCTGGTTCAAAGGGGCAGTGCCGTACGTTACTCACTCTGGTGCCCTATTTGTGGCCCGCCGGCCAGTGGGGTATGCGGGCGCGGGTCTTCATCGCTTTCGGGCTGATGGCGTTTTCTAAGATCGTCAATGTCTACGTGCCAATCTTCTACCGTGACATAGTCGATGCGTTGACCGCGGAGGTGGCGCTGGCCGTGGCCCTGCCGATCGGGTTGCTATTCGCCTATGGCGGGTCACGAGTGTTGTCGGTAGCTTTCGCCGAGATGCGTGAAGCTATTTTCGCTCGTGTGGCGCAGCGGGCAGTACGTAACGCTGCGCTTCGCACTTTCCGTCACCTGCATGCGCTTAGCCTGCGCTTCCATCTTGAACGGCAGACTGGCGGCCTGTCACGCATCATAGAGCGCGGTGTGAAGGGCATCGAATTCGTACTTGCCTTCATGATGTTCAACATCATCCCAACCCTACTAGAGATCGGGCTGGTCTGCGCCATTCTTTGGGGCTTGTTCGATTTCTCGTACGCGCTGGTCACCTTCGCGACCCTCGTCGGCTACATTGTCTTCACCTTGGTCGTCACCGAATGGCGTATAAAATTTCGGCGTGAGATGAACGACCGGGACACCGAGGCTAACACTAAGGCGATCGACAGCCTATTGAATTTCGAGACGGTCAAGTATTTCGGTAACGAGGCGCACGAGGCGATGCGTTTCGACGACTCGATGCGGCGCTACGAGGAGGCATCGGTTCGCAACACGGTGACCCTGTCCTATCTCAATGTTGGGCAGGCTTGCATCATCTCCGCCGGTTTGATCTTGATTATGTTCATGGCCGGCAACGAGGTCGTCGAAAAGACAATGACCGTTGGCGATTTCGTTATGGTCAACGCCTACCTAATACAACTTTATCTGCCGCTTAACTTCCTTGGCTTTGTCTATCGCCAGATCCGTCAATCGCTGACCGACATGGAGGTCATGTTCAACGTGCTGGAGGTGCCAGAGGAGATCACAGATAAGATGGGTGCTGAACCGCTCGCGGTGAATGGCGCAGAGGTGCAGTTCGTCAATGTTGATTTCAACTATGACGTCAGGCGCCCAATCCTGAAAAATGTCTCCTTCACGGTACCGCCTGGCAAGACTGTGGCGATAGTCGGCCCTAGCGGCGCGGGTAAGTCGACGCTTAGCCGTATCCTGTTTCGTTTTTACGATGTCACAGGGGGCAGCGTGCAGGTCGATAAACAGGATATTCGTGGCGTCACCCAGGAAAGCTTGCGCGCCTCGATCGGAATCGTGCCGCAGGACACTGTGCTGTTCAACGACACATTATATTACAACATCCTCTATGGACGTACTGACGCCTCTCGGGCTGAAGTTGAACAGGCAGCGCGCATGGCGCGGATCCACGATTTCATCATGGGCCTCCCGGATGGATACCAAACCGGTGTCGGAGAACGTGGCCTGAAACTTTCCGGTGGCGAGAAACAGCGTGTCGCCATCGCGCGGACGATCCTCAAAAATCCGGCGATCCTGTTATTCGATGAGGCGACGTCGGCGCTCGACACTCATACTGAAAAAGAAATCCAGGAGAGCTTGCGTGAAGTATCGAGTGACCGCACGACCCTGGTGATTGCGCATCGCTTGTCCACCGTGATTGATGCGGATGAGATCCTCGTCCTTGATGGGGGCGTTGTTGTTGAGCGGGGCCGGCATAGTGAATTGTTGGAACGTGGCGGCGCCTATGCGGTGATGTGGGCGCGTCAACAGAAGGCGGTGGAAATGGAAGACGCCGCAGAAGAGAAGGAATAGAAAGATGCCGTTGCAGGTCGTCGGCGCTGGATTCGGGCGGACCGGTACTAAATCATTGAAGATGGCACTGGAAAGACTTGGTTTTGGGCCCTGCCATCACATGTTCGAGGTGCGGTCGAACCCGAAACAATTACCCTATTGGGAGGGTGCGGTGCGCGGCGATGTCATGAATTGGGATGAGGTTTTCTCCGAATACAAGGCTAGCGTCGATTGGCCATCGGCCGCCTATTGGCGGGAACTCGCTGACCATTTTTCTGATGCCAAGGTGCTGCTTTCGGTTCGGCCGGCGGCGGATTGGGTTAAAAGCATTCACGACACGATCTATGCCAGCCTGCTGAAGGCGGTGAAGGACCCTGAGGGAGCGGGTCGCAACCGTCGCGAGATGGCATATGAACTAATCGTCAAACAGACATTTAGCGGTAAACTGGGCGACACGGCGTATGCGATGTCGGTCTTCGAAGATCATATCTCGGAAGTGCAGCGCACTATCGCGCCGGATCGTTTGCTGACCTTCAACGTGGCAGAAGGCTGGGTGCCGCTCTGTTCCTTTCTGGACGTTCCCGTTCCGGACGAACCATTCCCCCTTACCAACACGACGGCGGATTTCCAAGCGCGCGCCGTCGAGCGCGATAAACGGTGACCACATTTTCGTGTGGGTGCTTTTAATCTGCCGCGGTATGTCATTGCCGCCATTCTAAACCGCCGATGTGTGTGAGCGGTAAGCAGGGCAACCAGTGTGACATAGGAAATCACGCAAAGGTTCGCACTGACTATCCGTTTTGGTTCGTACCATTATACCGGTCGTTCGCCACGCACGAGCGCGCGGTAGATCATGCGGTGTTGGCTCATATCAAAATCGAAACCGGCCTTATGCATCGCCGAGCGGTTGTCGATCACCAACATGTCGCCAAGCTTATAGTTATGCGTGTAGGCGTATTCGGGCTTGATCGCAGAATCCAGCAAATCGGTCAGAAAATATTGGGTTTCTTGCGGGGTCATCCCGATAATCCGCTCTGTCTTGCTCTGGTGAAACCAGATCGCTTTGCTGCCGCGGTCGGGGTGTGTACGGATCAATGGCTGGACTATTGGCTTTTCGCCAGCCGCGTTTTTGTCCATTTGGGATTGCACGATGTCTTGGTTCGCCGTCGCCATGCGGGCGCTACTGATCAGCGTGTTCTCGGTTCGCATTGGGGCAAGGCGAACTTGCATGTTGGCAGGTAAAGCTTCATATGCTGCACGCATGTTGCAGACAGACGTGCCTCCGCCGCTATCCGGCAGCGCGACCGGGTAAAGGCAAGTAAATTTCGGTGGGCGTTCCTGGTTGGTGTGGTCAGTGTGCCAGGTGGCATTGTTCGCCATCTTGGCCGGCTTACCCTTCGTATCCTTATTACGGTTTGAGAGAATACTGACCATTGGTGCGCCCTTGGCCAGATACATGCGGTTCTGATCTTCCATCAGCTCGCCAAACAGGCTGACAGCCTTTTCATATTGTTTGGCCGTAAATTTTTGTCCGCGTATCACCAAAGCGACATTGTCCACTGCCGCATCGTAAAGCCGTTGTTTGGTCGCTTCATCTATTGGACGAGTCAGATCGACACCTGTGGCGATAGCGCCAACATGTTCCTTAATCTTTTTGATCTGCAGGGTCTTTCCCTTAGCGGTAACACCCATGGTCTCTGCCTTGCGGTGGTGGAAGATATTGTCAGGCTAGGCCCCTAACGGAACGCTGGCAAAGTATCCGTCCGGCCGTGCATCAATGTGCGCCGTAGGAAGTTGAGTGCATTGATAACCGCGTAGTTACGAAACCGGTTGCGGTCACCAGGCAGGGACACTGTTTGGGAGTAAGCTTTCCCGTCTATATTTAGGCAGACATAGACAGTCGCACGAGGCTGCTCATCCTGTGGGCGAGCAGTGGCGACAGCGATACCAACATTGGTGCCGAAACTTTGGCGGGCTTGCGCGGCGGAAGCAGAGGCAGCAGCTTCACCACCCAGGTCATGGTTCTCGATATCGGTGGCCACGGTACCGCCGCGGAAAATCGCCATGTTTTGGTCGATCTCAGAAAGACGAGATGCCATGACGCCTCCCGTCAAACCTTCGGTGATGGCGAGGCTCATGCCTCGCTCACCTAACATGTTGAGAACGACAGTTTCCATGGACTCGTCATCAATACCGAAGATCACGTCTCCTAGCATGTTGCGAATCAGGCCTTCCTCTGCCGAAAGAATAGATTCCGCTGTATTCTCGTCCGGTGACTTGGCGGTGATGCGGACCTTAATGCCTTCGATACCACTCGCCTGGAAGGCGAGGGTGGGGTTGCCGATCCGGTCTAACTCGTTGATGCGCTCGCCGAGTCGTTCGGCCAGTCCCGATTCGCTGTTGCCCCAGGTGCGCAGCACGCGGCTTCGGATTACCGCGGTCTGGCCGGATCGGTGCTGCAGGTCGGGTATGATGGTTCCTTCCATCATGGTGCGCATTTCGTGTGGTACGCCAGGCACGGCATAGATCACCTTATCGCCGATAGGGCAGATCAAGCCTGGTGCAGTGCCGGGCATCTGCGGGATCGGCGACGCTCCTTCTGGGATATCTGCTTGGCGCCGATTATTGTCGGCCATTACACGGCCTCGTGACTCAAATCCCATTCGTATCTTTTCTACGATTGTCTCGTCGCGGTTTAGCTCTACTCCCATGATGGACGCGATCACTTCGCGAGTGATGTCATCCTGGGTTGGGCCAAGTCCTCCGCAACATATGACTGCGTCGCTACGTTCCAATGCGTGCTGAATAGTCAATTCCATACGGTCGAAATTGTCGCCAACTTTGACTTGGAACAGCGAGTCAATTCCGATCAGAGCTAGCTGCTCACCAATCCAGGATGAGTTGGTATCCACGATTTGACCAAGTAGCAATTCGGTTCCGATGGCGACGACTTCGCAACGCATGAGACGTTCCCTCCAATTTGTTCCGGCTCGGTTATCCCGTGCCGAGCAGACCTTGTCTAGTTAGAGCCTATTTCTCTTCCGGCGGGAACTCTTCCTCGATATGCTCAGTTGGTTGCGGCGTCGTGGTCATCAATGTCACGCCGTCTGGCGCGTTGAACTGATGCCAGGTGTTCTGCGGGACAATGATGAACATGCCCGCATTCAAATTATGTTCTTCTGGTCCGTCTTCAGTCAGCAGGATCACTTTGGTCGACCCTTTGATGATCTGAACGATCTCGTCGCCATTCGGGTGCCGTTCCCACTGACTGGTACCAGAGAAGCCACCGGCAGAGATCATGCTGTCGCCGCGATATTCGCCTAGTCGTGCGAACACACCGGTCGTGTCGGAGAACCGATTGCGGCCCTCCAAGAATTTCATCTGGGAAACTTCTCCCTCAATATCGATGGTTTTCGCCATTTTTGCCACTCCAGTTATGTTTTCGAAGTCCATTTCGGGCCGCTGGACAGCGGGTTGTCCAAATAAAGTCAGGTAAACAAGGTCTTGTTAATTAAACCTTACGCTGTAGCGTTTTTTATTTCGTTTATAATAGTTCCGATCGTGAGCTCGGGCTGTAGTTTCTCTACATTAAAATAGTTGAATCCGCTGGATTTACGAGCGGTTTGCATAGTATCGGCGGCCGGGGTGATTTTGAGGGCTCAGAGCCACTATAAGGTTAGCGGTTCGCTTCGCACGCGCGATAAAATCTTTTTCTTTTTCAAAGTGGCCAGGACAGTTTCATTAAAGGCTATTAGCGAGAGCAACCGCTGCACTCGGTCGTCGGCGGTCCATTCGGTTCCGTTGTAGCAGAAGCGCAGGTCGACAATGTCCACGGACAGCAAGGCCAACTGTTTTCGACAATATACCGGAACACAGCATGGCCAGTTCGAGCCAGACCGGTAAGGCCCGTCTCTCACTAACGTCCTGTTGCGCGAACTTTTCAGATCGCTTAAGGAACATTTCTGATATTCATTCATTGGATGGCTACTAGGGTAAAATTGGGTGTATTTTCTGACGGGCTGCAACCCTATTATCAACTTTTCTTGCCTTTAAGGGAGGCGACTGTTTGAAAATTTATGTCGATGCCGACGCCTGTCCGGTCAAGAGTGAGGTCGCGCGCGTAGCCGAGCGGCACGGTTTGGCGGTCCACATGGTCTCAAACAGCTGGATGCGTTTGCCGGAAGGGCAGGTTATTAAGCGGGTCGTCGTGTCCGAGGGGTTCGATGCGGCGGATAACTGGATTGCGGAGCGGGCCGGTACGAAAGATATTGTCGTTACGTCTGACATACCCTTGGCGGGTCGGTGTCTGAAGGCTGGCGCCAGAGTCCTGGGCCCGACGGGTAAGCCCTTTACTCCAGATAATATAGGAACGGCGCTTGCGGTGCGCGATCTGATGGGGCATCTGCGCGATACAGGCGAGGTGTCCGGCAACAACCCATCCTTCAAGGCACGAGACCGATCGCAGTTTCTTCAAGCATTAGAAACGGAAATACAATCAATTAAGCGCGCATATTAAATTTAAGTGATCTTGATCAACCCTTGCGGCGAGGCGGAATACCCCGTCAGAGTGCGTTCCGCGTAGCGCATCCGCCAGGACAGCATCTTCTGTGCATATTTTAGGATGTGGCCGGTATAGGCAGGATCGGCTGCACGGTTCTCGAACTGATCCGGATCAGCTTCCAGGTCGAAGAAGAGCGGCGGCAACGCGTCGAAATGGACGTATTTGGCGCGGCTGTCGCGGATGACTGCCATACCGCACTGGTCAATCGAAAGGCCGAAAGGCGGCGGTTTTCCAGCTGCGGCGTAGTAAGGGCGGAAATCGAATTCCCAATGCACTTCTGTACGCCAGTCAGCTGGGTTTTCCCCCCAGACGAATGGCATCAGCGAAGCGCCCGCACAGTCTCGTGGTACTGGGGCGCCTAACCAATTAAGGATCGTCGGCATCACATCGACCGCCTCTGTGAAGGCGTCGACCACGGTTCCGCGGGTTGCATCAGCGCTTTGGCGCGGATCCCGGATTACCATGGGAATATGGTAGGATTCGTCGAAATACCCCAACTTCCCGAGCAAGTGATGATCGCCTAACTGTTCGCCATGATCAGACGTGAACACAATTAAGGTACTGTCGTACTGGCCGCTGTCCTTGAGAAAGTCGATCACGCGGCCAAGATGATCATCGAGTTCGGCGATCAACCCGTAATAGGCGGCGCGCATATATGCGATGTCGTTCAGGCTCATGTCACGGCATAGCCCTTCGCCGTTCTGGAAAAAATTGCTCCGACCAACCCGATTTATATAGTGCGCGAGCAGCGGATGTTGGTCAGCCTCCGCTGTCACCGAATCCGCACGCGTTGGCGTTGGTGTGTTCACCGGGTCGTGCGACGTGTTGTAGGGCTCCGAGGCAATAAAGGGGGGATGTGGCCGGTAATAGCCCAGATGCAGGAACCAGGGTATGCCCTTTATGCCGCGCAGATAGGCAAGCCCATGTTCCGTCGCGTAGTTGGTATCAGAGTCCTTTGTCGCGATGCGAGACGGTGCCGTAGGGCTGTCGTTGGCGGGTAGCCAGATATCTTCAGGTGGTTCGGGCACCTCGACCCCACGCTGTCGTAGCCAGTCAAAATAGGGCCGTTTTGCAGGATCAAAGCGTCCGATTGGTGTCCAGCCCGGCATCAGTCCGCCGCTCACCCGATAGCGTGGATCGTTTTTTGATAGGGTGCGTGGATCCTGTGTGGTGGTCGTGTAACCGACCAGCGCCGGATCGTATCCCAACCGCCGCAGTTCATAGGCCAGATTGTTGTGCCGCGCGTCTAGGGGAACGCCGTTCTGAACGACTCTATGGGTCATCATGTATTGGCCGGTCAGTAACGATGCGCGGGCCGGTGCGCATGGTGCAGCCTGCGAATAGTGGTTTCGAAGGGTGATACCGTCGCGGCACAGAGTGTCCAAATTCGGTGTTTTGACACAGGGATGATCCAGAAAGGAAATAGTATCGCCTCGCCATTGGTCGACAACGATTAACAGGACATTTTGGACTTCAGTCATGCCGGTATTTCCTCCTTAGCGTCAGGCGCGATGATAGCACCGAATGATGACGAAGTTCTTGCCGTGACCTGCAACCGGACCAGGCACTGAATTTGAACGCGGTAGTGAGATCTATCCACTCTTCCGCCGCGTCATACCAGCCCTGCGGGGGTATTCGTCCGCGTGCATGTATTGGACGCAGACCTGATCGCGTCCAGTGGTGAAGGTCAGCAGCCAGCTGTTTGGGGTAGACTTGTCCGGCACCGTGTTAAGGGTAAGCACGCAGATTTTTATGAATATGGTGTTGCCGTAACTTCGTTCGAAGCAGCCGCGTCTGCCCTTGCGGTCGTTTGGATGCGAGCGAGTGTGACCGGCAACCATATATCGACAGCGCCAGGATTATTCTTCAGGAAGCTTTCGAATAGCCCTGAATTGAACGGGCTGCCGAACTCGGATTGCGATAGTGCACCGGAAAGGCTGGTGTGGCCGAACTGGAGGTCACGGCCGACATGCGCATCGCCTTGTGCCCAGAGCCGGAGTGTGCGGGGCTTGGTCATCCATTTTACCTCCTGTTATCGCTAATGGGCTGATCTTGCCCCGTATCTACGTGTTCAGGAAGACCCGGATACGATCTGCAACGTGTGTTGCATCCTCGCTGATACCATAAATTATCCCGGACTTTCGGCTATTTAGGTAGTTGAGGCCCAAGAAATAAAGCCCGGGTGCTGTTGTCTCCCCGCACTTTGTGATCGGGTAGCCAAAAGAGTCGAAGACGTCGGCGGCTATCCATGAAAAATTGAACTTGAACCCGGTGGCCCAAATAATGGTGGAAATCCTCTCAGCAGCAAGATCCAACCGGCTGGGCTCGGCGAACCGTCCCGGTCTTGAAATCGGAGCATGGTCTGGTTCCGGTTCGTGGGACGGCGCATCGAGGCCTGTGTTGCTGATATAGGCACCGACGTCTTCGGCAAAGCCGGCCGCAAATCGGTCGGCGCCGACAATATTTTTACGGAGGTCTTGTTCTAGCCAGAGGGTTGATTTGTCGGCATCGCACACACGGCCGATGAGGCGCACGCCTTGGTTGTGAAAATGCTGCAGGCTCACGGTGTGGCCACCATCGCGACCAGTCATGTGCGGTTCGCCGCCAAAGCGTTTTCTAAGATCGTCCAGCGCTGACGCGGGGCGATCGAGAAAACCCATCATATCTTGCCATTCTATTGCATCGTAGCCGCGATAACGGCGTGGGACACGGCCTGCGCGACTGACGCTTAGCAGCACCTCGCGGCCGCCTGTGAGCAGGTCCTCGACGATCTGTGCTCCAGATTGCGCTGAGCCGACAACGAGCACCCGCCCGTTTGGTAATCGGTCGGGGACGCGATAGCTAGCAGCACTCAACGAAAGAATTCTAGGGTCGATGCGCGTTGCGAATGCTGGAACCGAAGGTGTCTGATAAGTTGATGTGGCGACGATCAATGCCTGTGCGCGCACTGGACCGGAAGAAGTTTCGACAACCCATCTGCTATTTTCTAGTTTGGCCGATTGTACATTGGTTTTCTGTTGCACGGGCAGTGTAAAACGACCCGCGTAGTTTTCTAAATAGGTTACGAATTCGGTTCCGAGCATAAAACCGTCTGGATCAGCTCCATTATAGAATTCACCTGGCAGGCGGACCGTCCAGTTTGGCGTAACCAGGCAGAAACTTTCCCAGCGCTGCCGTCGCCAGCTTGCGCCGATCTCAAATTTCTCTAAGACGATATTGTCGATGTTATGCTGCGACAGACAGGCGCTAGCGGCCAGTCCCGCCTGGCCGGCGCCCACGATGACCACGTCGGGCATGGCTCAGTTGATATCCGGTGTGGTGACGAAAGACCCGTCCGTATCCACGCGGAACTCGATATATCCGATTGGCGGCGGTTCGATGCCCGCTTGGCTAACCATATTGTGGGTCTGGCCCCGATGGTGGGTCTGATGCTGACACAAATTGGTGAAGTAGATGTGCTTCGGTACCTCCCATCGATCGGGTTTGTCCATCAAAGTCCAGAAGCCGATTGACGTTCCTAGGCTGTCCGCATCTATGTCAGCGGTCAGGGTTAGCCATCGTTCGTCCTCCTCGCGTTGGTGGGCATTCAGGTCCGGCAGATTGTCATGCAGGATTTCGTCGAGTGACTTAAACGTAGAGCGGACGCCTTCAAGCCGCTCGCGATAAAGAATGTCGACCAATAGAATGTGATTGAGCGTGCCGAGGATGGAGCGGAAAAAGGCGTCCCGGTCCGCTGAAATTTGCTCCGGCGATAGGATACTGCAGGCTTCGTGCAGGCGATCATTGGCCCATGCGTTGAACTGCGCTAGGGCGTGAGGATGGGTGAGCATTGTGTACGTTCTCCTGCGGAGCCGAGGAAAGTAGCTTTCAGTTTTGTGATATTACAGTAATTCCACCATTTTTTTGACATTGCTGCGCGGGCTTGGACGAAGGAACTGCGACCTACTCGCTGGTTTTAGAAAAGAACAGGTTCTCTTGGCAGGCGGTCTCCGGATAATTGCGTATATCGTGGCAGTTCGTCTGCAGTGCTTTAATGCATTGCAGCTGTTCGCCCCGGCCCCTTATGGGCTTTGTCTTCTTCAGTCTGTCGTCGTTTTTGGCAGGTATAGCCGAATGACATCTGTGATTACCTCGCCGGTTGTCGGGGTGCGGAAAGCGCGCAAAAATTCGCCGTCACGGCCGATTAGGTACAAATTTGCAGAGTGGCCGTGCCCCGTGAAGCGGGGGGTTAAGTTCTTTTCGAACGAGGCGCCAAAGGAGTTGGCAGCGACTTTTACTTGTTTATGCGAACCGGTTAAGCCGCGAAGGCGTGGGTGGTACAATGACACATATTGAGCAAGTAAGGCCCTTGTGTCGTTTTCTGGGTCGATGGTTATAAACAGCGGCTGTAATGTGTCTTCTTGCAAATTGAGTGTATCGAGGGCCTGTCCTATTGCCGCCAAGTCAAAGGGGCAGATATCGGCGCACTGAGTGTAGCCGAAATACACCAGCATCAAACGGCCGTGGAAATCCTGATTCTTTACCGAATTTCCGTCGTGATCGGTTAGCGTAAATTGGGGGGTCCGCGGGGTTACAAAATTCAGCAGGGCCTGTTGTATGCGTAGAGTATGTGTTTGATCGCCTGTGGTTTCATGCACCCACAGTGTAGCCACCGTGCCGGTAAGCCCAAGCACTAAAATGCCCGTGGCTAGGAGAAACAGCCTTTTCACCGTCATTGCCTTATCTTGATGCCTTCCACGAGGTGATTATATCGGTTTTCCGTTGAGCGAATACGACTAGGTTGCGCAGACCTTCCCCGCTCTTGCGAGTGCAGATTGTTTTTTCAGAAACTTCCAGCCGTGACGTATACGCAATGTATCTTGGTGATTTGGGCGCGGATTGAGGAGGCCATGCGGTGTATTAGCCGCAACTAGAACTGTCCAGGAATATGGGAGCAGAGCGGAAGCACAATTTGACGCGGTGCCAAGTAGTTTTGGTTGTATTTTGATGTGGTGCGGCAAGCCGAGATTCATCCCTTTCTGCAGCTCGAGGTGACGTTAGACGGCGCAACGACCAATTTTGTTCGTGAATTTTCTTGTGCCCCGCTTGTTCGCCTTCGGTACTATTTTGCAGCACCGGAGCAAATTCTCCGCCATTTTGAAACGTTAAGGCGTGTATGAAAGGTTGCGCATAACCGAGGAAAGTCTTAGAAAACCGCGACCGGGGTGTAGCTCAGCCTGGTAGAGTGCTTGCTTTGGGAGCAAGATGCCGCCGGTTCGAATCCGGCCACCCCGACCACGGGCTTTGCGGTGAAAATAAAGGCAGTTTCGAGATTTGGTCATGGAAGTTCGAATTTTCAAACCCGCAAAGACAGCGATGCAGTCGGGACGTGGTAAAACCCAAAACTGGGTAATGGAGTTCGAGCCCGGTGCGCGAATTGAACAGGATACTTTGATGGGGTGGTCCGGTTCCGCTGATACACGCGCTCAGGTACGTCTTTATTTTAGTAAGGCCGAAGAAGCGATCGCACATGCGGAAAAGAACGGTTGGACCTACACGGTTCAGGCGCCGAAGGCGCGTCAGGTCCGCCCCAAGGCCTATGCCGACAATTTCGCGGTAAAGCGGGTTCAACCCTGGACTCACTGAGGGTGCCGATTTCCGGACCAGCACACGACCCCGTAGCTCAACCGGATAGAGCATCGGATTTCTAATCCGACGGTTGCAGGTTCGAGTCCTGCCGGGGTCGCCATCCGTCCTATAACTTATTGAATTCACTGAGTTATTAGGAAGGTTAGGCACTTTGGTTTTTAAGGTTAGGCACTTTTGTTCTATTTCTGTCCCTTTTTGCGCCGCGCCTGGACGTTCTTGGCTAGCTTCTTTCGCTCCGCTGATTTGGTGTAGTGGTCTACTTGTCGACCGC